>JALYYE010000325.1 GCA_030946735.1 Candidatus Dormiibacterota bacterium | reverse complement strand
ACCCATCGAATAGGCATTATCCTCCGGCTCTTGCTCATCAATCGACAAAGATTCACCGTCCGCGGCACATCTCAAGTGCAGCCATCGACTCCCGCCGAAGCGCAGCCATAGCTCTAGTGGGCTGGGGCCCGGTCGACCGTCAAAAACGTGAACGCATTCGACTACGCGTTCTAACTCGGAGCCAAGCACCCACCCCATGGGGTAGAGGTCAGTCCTCATCACCCATGTATCGCTTCTCGCGGCCCCGATCTTCTTGCCCCGGACGCAGGGCTGTCGTGGCTCGGTAGGCCTTGAACCTTCGCCTGCCCTAGCGCATAGTCATCACGGCGTCACGACCAACACCGACCAAAAAGGAGGCGCACAGTGGGACAGGGGAGCACGCAGGCGGCAAGTAAGCCGTGCATTTGCCACGTCAAGAAGTCTGGATGGCCGTGGAAGGCGACGGGGAGGAGCGAGGGGGATCAGCGCGAGGAAAAGTGCCGCATCTGCGGCGCGACACACCTGGTGCCGGCCTAAGGATCGCCCATCCAGTCGGCGGAATGGGGGAGGGATCGGTGGCCGCGGCTCGGGCGGAGGTGCAGGACCCGCTGGAGGTCGGCGCTCCGATAGAGGCGCGCGCGCTTTATGCCCTGGCGGTAGCTCTGTAGGACGCCGCGGCTGACGTAGGCGTACAGCGTCGCCGGCTTGACGCCAAGGAGCTCGCACGCCTCGGCCGCGTTCAGGTACGGCTCCCCTTGGATCTCGATCACGATCACTCAAGAGTACGTGAGCTAATCTTTGCAGTCAATAGTTTGCAATACAAATCAACATATGCTTACAATAGGGCGTGATCGATCGCCCCGAGCCGAACCTGCTCCGCGATGACTTCCCGTACAGCCGCATTCCGCCCGTCCGCTTCGAGGCGGAGGCCGTTCCTCAGGCCCTGCCTGCGGACATCTGGATCACGGACACGACCTTCCGAGACGGCCAGCAAGCGCGTGCGCCGTACACCGTCGCGCAGATCGTCCATCTCTACGACCTGCTGAACCAGCTGGGTGGGCCGGTGATCCGACAGACGGAATTCTTTGCCTACACCCCGGTTGACCGCGAGGCGATCGCGGCTTGTCAGGAGCGACCGGGCCCCGAGGTGACGACCTGGATGCGCGCGTCGCTGGAGGATCTCAAAGCCGTCAAGGCAACAGGCGTGAAGGAGACTGGCATCCTCGTGTCGGCCTCGGACTATCACATCTACCTGAAGATGAACCGAACGCGGCGTCAGGCCGCGGATGATTACACGCGGGTCGTCGGTGCTGTCATCGACGCCGGCCTCCGTCCGCGCTGCCATCTTGAAGATCTGACTCGGGCCGACCTCGACGGCTTCGTCGCACCGCTGGTCACGTCCTTGCAGGAGCTGGGCCGGCGGGCAGGCGTGCCCGTCAAGTTCCGGCTCTGCGACACCATGGGGTTCGGGCTTCCCTGGCCGGAAGCCTCCCTACCACGGGGGGTGCCGCGCCTGGTCCGGTTCTTCACCACCAGCCTGGGCGTGGCACCAGAGCACCTCGAATGGCATGGACACAATGACTTCCACCGAGCCGAGGTCAATACCGTCGCGGCCTGGCTCTACGGCTGCGCCGCGGCGAACGGGTCTCTCTTCGGCTTCGGCGAGAGGACCGGCAACCCACCGCTCGAGGCGCTCGTCATCGATCATGCCGGCTTGCGCGGGGAGACCCCCGGGGTCGATACCAGGGCGATTACCCGCGCGGCCGCCTATTTCCGCGACCAGCTTGGGACGCCGTTGCCGGCGAATTACCCGTTCGCCGGGGCCGGCTTCAACGTCACGAGTGCCGGGATCCACGCCGACGGCCTGCTGAAAAACGAAGAAATCTACAACATCTTCGACACGACACGAATCCTGGACCGGCCGCTGGGGATCACAGTCAATGACCGCTCGGGGCTGGCAGGGATCGCCTATTGGATCAACACGACTTTGGGCCTGAAGGGCGCCGCCCAGGTGCGCAAGGACGACTCCCGGGTGGTCGCCATTCACCGCGAGGTGGAGCGGCAATATCAGAGCGGTCGGAGCACGGGGTTCTCTCCCGACGAGATGCAGGCCCTCGCCAGGTTGCATTTCGGCAACGCCCTGGCAACGAGCACGCCCGGCTAACAAGTTGCCATAGGCCGGGGAGTTGATGCAGTGAGGCATCCCCGGATGAGTACCGAAGGCGACCTGACGCCGACTCCCCGGCCCGATTTCGGGCAGGCCGTGCAGCCCTCGGCTTTTCTCGCCCCGGCTGCCGCGTCTCATCCCTGGTTTCTGCAGCGCCGCCTGTTGATTTTGGCCGGGGCGGTCCTCGCCCTCGGCGCCGTGAGCGCGGCCGCGGCTCTGCTGATCGTGAAGCCAAGCGGGACGGTCGAGAAGATGGTGCCGGCGACCGCCGACGTGATGGTGGTGGCAAACCTCGACCCATCGGTCGCCCAGAAGGTCAACGTCATGCGCGCGGTGCACAGCTTTCCTGATTCAAAAACCGACAAAGCCATCAGCGACAAGCTGGACGAGCTCCTGAAGGACACCGGCTTGACCTTCAGTAGCGATATCCAACCGTGGCTCGGCTCCGAGATCGGCATGAGCGCCCGGGTGAACCTCGCGAGCAAGCCGAACGGCGCCACCGCAGACAGCCCGGCCGCCGCCTACGTCGTCTCCCGCGACGACGCCAAGGCGAAGGCGATGCTGGCCAAGCTGCGAACCAGCAAGTACGGCGTCAAACTAACCTGGAAAGACGAGACCTACAACGGCATCACGATTTCGGTCGGGACGCCATCGGACAGGTCGGCGAAGACCGCCGCCTACAGCTTCGTTGATCACGTGGCGGTGTTCGCCACGACGGGCGCGCAGATTCACGAGATCATCGACACGGACCAGGGGCGCGCGCCCCGCCTGGTCGACTCGAGTGATTTCAAGTCGACGCTCGCCGGCTTACCATCCGACCGGCTCGGCTACCTGTACGTCAACGGCAAGTCGCTCGTCGCCAGCGCGAAGAAAGAGCTGGCCACGACGCCGGCCCTCAGCCTTGCGCTCAAGAACATGAACGACGTGGAGGCGCTGCAGGGAGTGGGGGCGACGCTCTCGGCCAATGGCGACGGCTTGCTGGCCGACCTGCTCGTGAAGCTCGACCAATCGAAGCTCAGCCCGGCGACCCGAGCGGCGCTCTCCCATTCGGGAAGGGCCGACACCATCGTCAGCTGGGTTCCTAAGAGCAGTGATGCCTTCCTCGCGATGACCAGCATCAACAAGACCATACAGTCGGTGCTCGATCAATCGGGCAACCAGGCCTCGGTGAAAGTGGGAACCGACGCGATCGGTTTGACCGGCGCCGGCGGCGTGCTTGCGCACCTGACCGGCGACGCCGGCCTGGAGGTCGAGCTTGGAGCCAAGGGCGTGCCGGTCGGCGCCATCCTCCTGGGAACCGATGACACGCGCAGCATGAACGCCTTCTTCGCCAAGCTGCTTGTCCTGGCGGACGGGGCGGCGAGCTCTGGCCCGGGTGGATCCGGCGCCGGCTCGACCATGGGGTCCCCGTCTGCGAAAGCTGGTCATGTGACGACGACGACCTACCGGGGCGTTGTGATCACCTCCTGGGCGTCGCCCACCTTGGGCCAGCTGGGTGCCGGCATCTTTACGCCCTCGTATGCGGTCCTCGACGGCATGGGCATCCTCGCCTCCGCGCCCGATGAGGTCAAGGCGGTCATCGATGCCCACAAGAACGGGACAACGATCGCGTCCGATGCGACCTACAAGGCCGCCAGTGCCGCGTCGCTGTCCAGACCGTCGGCCATCGTGTACGTCGACATCGCCAGGCTGGTCGATGCGGTCCGCAAATCGCCCTTCGGATCCCAGGCGGGCCTCAAGTCGGGCACGACCCTGTCGGGGAACGTCGACCCGCTCAAGGCCGCGATCGTAACGGCCGCCAGCCAGTCGGACAGGGCCACCGAACGCTTCTTCGTGATCGTCCGCTAGGCCTGATCCAATTCAATTTGATCGCTGGACATCGAGTCGGGGCACCTGCTAGGCTGGTGACTGACGTGTCAGTCAGTAGCCGGACCGCTAGCGAGTCGCCGCTGACCGAGCGGCAGTGGGTGCGCCGTGGCGAGCTGCTGGAGGCGGCTCGCCGGGTCTTCGAGCGTGACGGCTACCACAGCACCACCGTTAGTGCGGTTGTGCAGGCCGCCGGCCTCTCCCAGGGGGCATTCTATCTCTACTTCGCTGATAAGAAGGGGATCTTCGCGGCGCTGCAGGACGAGATGGCGACGCTGCTTCGGCGCCGGATTTACTGGGTCACCCGTGATGAGCCGGACGCCCGTCGTCGGCTCGAGGCGGGGCTTAATGCCTACTTCGAGTTCTATGACGAGTACCCGGCCTACAATCGCCGGCTGACCATCGAGGGGCTGGGCATTGACGCGAGCTTCGAAGCTCGCCAAACGGAGTTGCATCAGACGCTCGCCACGGCCTTCGAGCCAACCCTGCGCGAACTGGGCGTGCGGGTGACGAGGCTCGCAGCGTTCGCGCTGCTCGGCATGGCGGCCCAGGTCGCGTACTGGCAGCACTATCAGCGCCACGATCAGCCATCGATGAGCGCCGCTGCGCTCGCCCAGGCGTCCGCCAGCCTGTTCCTCGAGGGCGCCGCGTCGATCCCAAGCTCGCTACCACAAGAAGGAGGCACCAATGCCTGAAGCCAAGGAACTCTTTGCGGAAATCGAGAATCGCATCAAGTCGCATCCCGAGAAGTCCGCGGGTCTGAACGCGACCTACCAGTTCGATCTGAGCGGCGAATCGTGGACCCTCAAGATCGCCAACGGCGCCCCGGAGCTGATCCAGGGGCCGGCGCAAAGCCCGAACACCACGCTGATCGCGACGACCGATGACTGGATGAACATCGCCACCGGCAAGTTGAACCCCGTAACGGCCTTCATGCAGCAGAAGCTCAAGGTCAAGGGCGACATGGGGCTGGCGATGAAGCTCCAGGGGCTGCTGCAGTAGTGACCGACGCGCGCTGGGTCGGCCGGAGTTACGAGACGGCGCCCTATCGGGTCACCGAACAATCGATCCGCGACTACATGGCGGCCGTGGGCGATATGCGGGACGACGGCGAGCTCATCGCGCCGCCAACCTATGCCATGGTGTACGGCTTCGATGCCTTCTGGCAGCTCTGGACCGACCAGGAAGTGGCACTGGACGTCGCGCACCTGGTGCACGGGGAACAACGGTTTAGTTTCCAAAGGCCGGTCCGTCCCGGCGATCGCATCCGCACAACCGGGCGGTTGACCGCGATCAACGCGCGTGGCGACATGGAGCTGGTCACCTTCGAGCTCAAAGCCATCGATGAGCAGGACCGTCCGGTCTCCGATGGCAGCGCGCTGTTCATTATCCGCAAACCATGAAAACCATGAACGCGCTGGATTTCGAGCACGTCAGCCCCGGTCAGGCCTTGCCGCCAGTGAGCAAGCATGTGACCGTCGAGCAGATCCGCCAGTACGCGGAAGCCTCCGGCGACCGCAACCCGATCCACCTCGATGACACATTTGCCCGGTCCGCCGGGCTGCCCGGCGTGATCGCCCATGGGATGCTCACCATGGCCTTTGCCAACCAGACGGTGACCGACTGGCTGGGCGACCGTTCCTTGCTCAAACGGCTGCAGGGTCGCTTTGCCGGGATGGTCGTACCGGGCGATGACGTGACCTGCTCGGGAACCGTTGCGTCGAAAGACGAAGCCACCCGCCGTGTGGTGATCAACCTGGTCGTGACCAATCAACGCGGAGAAAAAGTCCTTAACAAAGGCGTGGCGGAGGCCGAGTTCCCGCCACAAAGGAGCACCACCCATGCCGCTTGACTTCACGCTGACCCCCGAGCAGGAGGACATCAAAGCACTCGCCCACGAATTCGCCGAGAAAGAGATCCGCCCGGTGGCGCCGCACTATGACGAGACGGAAGAGTTTCCCTGGCCAGTCTTGAAAAAAGCGCATGAAGTGGGACTCACGCCCGTGGCCGTGATGCCGGAAGCCTACGGCGGCGGCGGCCTCGACATGATTTCCAACATGCTGATCGCTGAGGAGTTGCACTGGGGCTGCGCCGGCATCGCGGTGGCCATCACCGGCACCGGCCTGGCCGCTACGGCGATTCTCGCCATGGGCAACGAGGCGCAGAAGCAACGATGGATCGGCGAGTTCTGCAAGGCGAAGAGTCCGGTGGTGGGTGCCATGGGACTCACCGAGCCGGGCACCGGTAGCGATGCCATGGCGATCGCGACCACGGCGAAAAAAGTCGACGGTGGCTACGTGCTCAACGGCACCAAGCAGTTCATCACCAACGGCGGCATCGCCGACCTGCATGTGATCTTCGCCAACACCGACCCGAGCATCGGCGCCGCCGGTATCGCCGGCTTCGTCGTCGAGAAGGGCAACAAGGGCCTCAGCATGGGCCGGAAAGAGAGGAAGCTCGGTGTGCGCGCCTCGCATACCGCGCAGGTCATTCTCGAGGACTGCTTCGTCCCGACGGAGAATCGCCTTGGCGGCGAGCCCGGTGATCCCGATGCGGGCCCTGGCGCACTGGGTGCGCTACAGATGCTCGAGTACTCGCGGCCCGCGGTTGCCGCCGGCTCGCTCGGCATCGCCCGCGCCGCCTATGAATACGCACTCGACTACGCGCAACAGCGCGTGGCCTTCGGCAAGCCGATCATCAAGCACGAGGGCATCGGCTTCAAGCTGGCCGAGATGGCCATCAACATCGACGCCGCGCGCCTGCTCACCTGGCGGGCGGGTTGGATGGCGCAGAACAACATGCTCTTCACGCGCGCCGAGGGCAGCATGGCGAAAGCCTTTGCCGCCGATACGGCGATGCAGGTCACCGTGGAGGCTGTCCAGGTTCTCGGCGGAAACGGCTACATCCGCGAGTATCCCGTCGAAAAATGGATGCGCGACGCCAAGATCTACCAGATCTGGGAAGGGACGTCCGAGATTCAACGGCTGGTGATCTCACGCGCCATCTCGGGCGAGCGCCGACCGCTGACCCGCGAGCAACCGAAGCCGCAGATCCGGAGGGCGAGCTGATCATGATCGATCTCAAGGGGAAGGTCGCCCTGGTGACAGGCGGCTCGCGCGGCCTGGGCCGGGCCGACTGCCTGGCGCTGGCGCGCGCCGGCGCCGACGTCGTTGTCACCGACATTTTGATCGAAAGCGATCCGCAGCTGGAGAAGACGGCGGAAGCCTCCCAGAGCGTGCTCTCGCAGGCGATGGCCTCCCAGAAGGCCGTCTATTCCGAGAAGACGTCCAGCGAGATTCGCGAGATGGGGCGCCGCTCGGTTGCCCTGAAAATGGACGTGACCAATCGGGACCAGGTCAAAGAGGTGGTCGATCACGTCGTTCAAGAGTTCGGCAGCCTCGACATCCTGGTGAACAACGCCGGCACTCTCGACCACATGGGAACCGTCGACAACCAGGTCGACGCGCTCTGGGACCGCGATCTGAAGGTCAACCTGACGGGCGCCTTCAATGTCTCGAAGGCTGTCTGGCCCCACATGAAGCAGCGGAACTGGGGTCGCATCATCATGATGTCCTCGATCGCCGGCGCGCTGGGAGGCTTTGGCCAGGCAAGCTATTCGACGACCAAGGCCGGACTCGTCGGCCTCGCAAGAACACTCGCGCTGGAGGGGGCCCGCTACAACATCACGGTCAATGCCATCGTACCGGGCATCATCGGCACCGAGGCCTTCAAGATGGGGCGTCCCGATATGAACGAACGCATGATCAAGCGCGTCGCCCTGCGCCGCCCGGGCGAGCCGGAGGACATCGCCAACGCGATCACCTTCCTGTGTTCGCCCGCAGCCGGCTACATCACGGGTGTCGCCCTTCCCGTTACCGGCGGCCTGGACCTGTTCACGTTTTAATGACTGGCTTGCTGGACGTCTCCACAACGGACTTCGTGACGACCATTCGCATGAACCGGCCACCCGTCAATGCGCTTATCGCGCAGCTCCAGGAAGAGTTGATCGAGGTGCTGAACCGCGTCAAGGACGACGACGCAACCCGCGTGGTGGTCCTGACCAGCGCGATCGAGCGCTATTTCATGGCCGGCGCCGATATTAAATCCATGGGTGGCGAGGGCGGGTTCGATCGGGAAAATCCGGCGACGCTCGAGCGCGTGGCGCAGATGTCCCGCCGGAGTCAGGCCGCGTTCACGGAAATCGAACACTTCCCCAAGCCATTGATCGCCGCCATCAATGGGCATGCCCTGGGCGGCGGCTGCGAGCTCGCGCTCGCCTGCGATTACCGGCTGATGATCGATGACGGCCGTTCCACGATCGGACAGACCGAAACCAACCTGGGGTTGATCCCGGGCGCCGGCGGGACGCAGCGCCTGCCTCGCCTGGTGGGGCGGACGCGGGCGACGGAAATGATCTTCGAATCGATCAGACTCAAAGCGCCGGAGGCGGCCGCCATCGGACTGATCACCGCGGCACTCCCCGCCGACGGCTTTCACGAGGCCGCACTCATGCGTGCCCGCAAGCTGGCGCAGGCCGCGCCAATCGCGTTGCGCCTGGCCAAGGAAGCCCTGCTCGCCGGCCTCGACCGGTCGCCGGGCAAAGGCTACGAGGTGGAGGCCGAGAACTTCGGCAAGGCCGCCATGACGGAGGACGCCATGGTAGGCATCATGTCCTTTGTCAGCAAGCAGCAGCCCGAATTCAAAGGCAAATAGTTCAGGCGACCGGTGAGTACTGGCTGACGCGGTGCCGGACGGCCTCGATCACGGCCTCCACGCGCTGCGGATCCGGGCCGGAGGCCCGCAGGATGAGCTCGCGGGTTTCGGTCTGCGGGTAGGACCCCAGCGAAACATCCGGATATTCGCGTTCGAGGTCACGCATCACATCGTGGAACATGCTCTCCGGCGCCAGGCGGTAGTGCAGCTCGCGGACCGTGTCACCACGGCCGCCCGTGAGATATCGCATCTCGATGTCTTCATACACTGAGCGAAGTTCATGCGGGACGCCCGGCAGGGCAAAGAGATATCGCTCTTGCCCCAGGTCAAACGCGAGCCCCGGGGCCATGCCGGTCCCGTTGCGTACCAGAGCCGCTCGGGCGGGCAACATCGCCATCCGCCGGTTGCCGGCATTCAGCCCAGCGGTCCCGCGGCGCGCGGCCATGTTGCGGAGGAACATCAGGTTCTGCATCTGCGCGCCGACCTCGCGACGGTAGACGAGGGGCTGATCGAGCGCCCGCGCCAGGGCGACATACGTCCGATCGTCCGGTGTCGGCCCAAGACCGCCGCATACGAAGATCCGCGAGAGCTCGGGACCGGCGACGTGTTCGAGGATCGCCGCGACGATATCTTCGTCGAGATCACCGACCGTTGTGATCAGGCGCACCGGGTAGCCGCAACGGAATAACCGGCCGGCGAGCCAGTTGGAGTTGGTGTCGACCGTGAATCCGCGGAGGATCTCGTTGCCGACAACGATGATGCTGGACTGCGGCACGCGCCCATAATGACAGGGAATGCCCAGATCCGCCTACGATCGCAGCAAGGGCGTTGAAACGGTCACGTGGCGCGAGTTTCCGTTGGGAAAAGGCATCGCGCTTTCGATCCTCGACGAGACTACCGCGGCCCGCCGGCAGGCGAGGGGACAGGGCCTGCTCGACGTGCTCGACGAGGCCGCGGGACTCCCACCCTGCAAGCTGACCGTCGCCGACCGTCCGCAACGTCACCGCACGCGTGAGGGAAAACTGGAGGTCAAAACCTACGGTTATTACCGGATCGCGTGGGAGTCGACGCCGCAGCGCGGGTCGATCAGGATCTATAACTTGACGGCGATTCGACAACAGGTGTTGGCGCCCAAGGTCTTTCTCGAGACCCTGCTGCACGAATGGGTGCATCACTATGACTTCACTGGCCTCCAACTGGAGCGGTCACCGCATACGTCGGGCTTCTTCGCGCGTATCCGGGATCTGGCCGAAACGCTGGGCGTCGGCTTCGTGGCGCCGCCCAAGCGCGAGGTCTCGTCCGCGGCGCCGCCCGAGGACGTGACGGTCGCAAAAGACCATTTGCGGCCGGGTGGCATTCCGCCGCCGAAGTGGATCCGCGACCAGGTGCTCGCACTCTTTGGCCAGTCCGGGCGTAGCCAGGCTTGAAAACCGAGCGTTACAATACGGCGGGCGTTTAACCGCCCACAGACAGGAGGGGAGAGAAAGTAGCTCTGCTCGTCGCCACGCGCATCGGTGATTCCACGGTCGTCCTGGCCCTCGTCAGCCTGGCGGCGCTGGTCGCGCTGGCATATGGTGGCCTGCTGACCCGCTGGGTGCTGGCGGCCAACCCGGGAAACGAGGCCATGGCCCGGATCGCGCGCGCCATCCAGGTGGGCGCGGCCGCCTACCTTAATCGGCAGTACACGACGATCGCCATCATCGGGGTCGTCCTGGCCCTGGTAATCACGTTTGCGATCAACTGGCAGACCGGCGTGCTGTACATCGTGGGTGCGGGGTGCTCGGCGCTGGCGGGCTACGTGGGCATGAACGTCTCAGTGCGTGCCAACGTGCGGACTGCCCAGGCGGCCACCGGCGGGCTTGACCGAGCGCTGCAAATGGCGTTCCGAGGCGGCGCCGTCACTGGCCTCTTCGTGGTCGGGCTCGGGTTGCTCGGGGTCACCGTCTCCTACTGGGTGTTTCAGAAGCCGCAGTCGCTGGTCGGCCTAGCGTTCGGTGCCAGCCTGATCAGCGTCTTCGCCCGCCTGGGTGGCGGCATCTTCACCAAGGCGGCCGACGTCGGTGCCGACCTAGTCGGCAAGGTCGAAGCGGGGATTCCCGAAGACGATCCGCGGAATCCCGCTGTCATCGCGGACAACGTTGGGGACAACGTCGGCGATTGCGCCGGCATGGCCGCGGACCTGTTCGAGACTTATGCCGTGACGGCGATCGCCGCCATGCTCTTGGGCAGCCTGCTATTTCCCGGTGAAGTGCAGTACGTGCTGTACCCGTTGATTCTGGGCGGCGTCTCGATCATCGCGACGGTCATCGGCACCTTGTTCGTCCGGCTGGGCCGTAGCACGTGGATCATGGGCGCGCTCTACCGCGGTCTCGTCGTCAGCGCCCTGCTGGCGCTGGCGGGCTTTCTCGTGGTGACCATCTGGATCGGCCTGAATATCAGCCTGTTCTGGGCCGCCGTCGTCGGCGTGGTGGTAACCATCGCGCTGGTGGCCATCACCGAGTTCTTTACCAGCGCCGATTTTCCACCGGTGCGGCTGATAGCGCGCGCCTCGACGACAGGGGCCGCCACCAACATCATCGCCGGCCAGGCGATCGGCATGATCGCGACGGCGCTCCCGGTGCTCGTAATCGGCGTGGGGATCCTGGTCTCGTACTCTCTGAACCAGCAGCCTGGCGACGACGGCTTGTACGGCATCGCCATCGCCGCGATGTCGATGCTCTCCATGACCGGCATCGTCGTGGCGATCGACGCTTATGGTCCCATCACGGACAACGCCGGCGGCATCGCGGAGATGGCGAACCTTCCCGAGTCGGTGCGCAATATCACCGACCCCCTCGATGCCGTGGGCAACACGACCAAAGCCGTCACCAAGGGTTATGCCATCGGCTCGGCCGGGCTGGCCGCGCTCGTGCTGTTCTCGTCGTACACGGCGGAAGTCGGGCGGGGAGCGCACCTGGCCTTCGACCTGACGGATCCCCTGGTCATCGTTGGCCTCTTCTTTGGCGGCATCCTGCCCTTTCTGTTCGGCTCGCTGAGCATGCTGGCGGTCGGTCGGGCAGCCGGGGAGGTCGTGGTCGAAGTGCGCCGTCAGTTCCGTGAGATCAAGGGGCTGATGGAAGGAACCGCCCAGCCGGAGTATGGCCGCGCGGTCGATCTCGTCACGCGCGCGGCGCAACGCGAGATGATCATCCCCGGGCTGATCCCGGTGGCCGCGCCGCTGCTGGTGGGCTTCACGCTGGGGCCGAAAGCACTGGGCGGCATGCTAATTGGGTCTATCGTGACCGGCATCTTCCTGGCGATCCAGATGACGTCGGGTGGCGGGGCCTGGGACAACGCCAAGAAGTACATCGAGGACGGCCACTACGGCGGAAAGGGCACAGAAACGCACGCGGCCGCCGTCACCGGCGATACCGTGGGCGATCCGAACAAAGACACCGCGGGACCGGCGATCAACCCCATGATCAAGGTCATCAACATTATTGCGATCCTGATTGCTCCCATGGTTGCCGCCCACGCGCTGATTCACTGACCTGTTCGCGGCGGCAAATCTTGAATACACTTGACCGATGGACGAATACATGCTCGAGATCAACGATCTGCACCGCCGGATCGCGAAGCTGAAGTTCGAGAATGCATCGGTCGTCATCATCGAGGAGCTCGAAGCCCAGCTTCGGATCCTCAAGGCGATCTACGATTCGGCCAACGCACTCTTCACCGCCGGAGAGAAAAATCCTCGGCTGCAGGCCGGCTTCCGTGAGCGCGAGCTGGGGCCATGGACGTTCGAGAACGTCTATTTTTATGTCTACGAGCAGGCGGTTGCCCTCGAGCCCGAGGATCACGACCTGGCGACTTTGATCTGGCACCACGATTACGCCGGACCGCTCCTGAGTCCGGTCGCCGCCAAATAACGCCCGCGTATCCTGAGACCGACCGTGCGCCCCGAGATCGAATCCGAGCTGGCGTCTGTCCCACGACGCCCTTTACCGGCGGCGGGCTTACGCCAGCGACTGTTGCTGCCGC
>JALYYE010000299.1 GCA_030946735.1 Candidatus Dormiibacterota bacterium | reverse complement strand
GCGTCAGCACGCGCAATGTCGATGCCCTGGCGCAGGCCCTCGGCTTGAACGGCATCAGCAAGGACCAGGTCAGCCGGATCTGCAAAGAGCTGGACGGCCAGGTGCACGCCTTTCGCACCCGACCGCTGAGCGGCGACTATCCGTACCTGATGCTCGATGCCACCTTCGAGAAGGTGCGGGAGAACGGCCGCGTGGTGTCGATGGCGGTGGTGATCGCCGTCGGCGTTCGGACGACGGGAGAGCGCGAGGTGCTCGGCACCGACGTCGGTCCCGCCGAGGATCTGGAATTCTGGCTGGAGTTCCTTCGGCAGCTGGTCAGCCGCGGCCTGCGTGGCGTCCGGCTGGTGACGTCGGACTCGCACCTCGGCCTCAAGCAGGCCGTCGCCCAGGTGCTGACCGGCGCGACCTGGCAACGGTGTCGCGTGCACTTCATGCGCAACGCCCTGTCGACCGTGCCCAAGGCGGCGCAGCAAATGGTGGCGGCGACGCTGCGCACCATCTTCGCCCAGCCCGACCGCGCCGGCGCCCAGGAGACGATCGCCCGCATCAGCCGCCTCTTCGAGCGTCGCTTCCCCAAGCTGGTTGCGGTCCTGCAAGAGGCCGAGGTCGACATCCTCGCCTTCCACAGTTTTCCGCTGGAGCATCGTCGGCAGATCTGGTCCACCAATGCGCTCGAGCGGTTGAATCGCGAGGTCGGCCGCCGTTGCGAAGTGGTCGGCATCTTTCCCAACCGGCCATCGCTGCTGCGGCTGGTGGGCGCCGTGCTCGAGGAGCAGAACGACGAATGGGCTGTCGGTCGTCGCTACTTCAGTCAGGAGTCGATGCACAAACTACTGGAGCCGACTCCGGAGGAGGTGGTGCAAGCGCTGCTCGAGCTGCAGACTGCATAATCACCGTGGAACCGCACGCCGGTTTTTACACCACGTCCCGCGACGTCACCGCTCAAGAGGCCAGGGGCGGTCCGAATAACGCCTTCATAGTGATCTACGAAAGAGCAGGATCCACCGTCACGCTTGGTCAAGATAGAGGCCCGTGGACGCTCGATCTTCGGCTTCCAGGCTGGAAATACCCAAGCGATCTCGGGATCATCTTGGATGCGGCCGAAGGTCGCCTCGACCGCTCGATTACAACGCCTGGCCCCGCTTCACAACAGGCTCCCGAAGGGGTTGATTGGAGAATGGCCCTGCCTCTGGCCTTTGACTGGCTACGTAGTACCGTCGACGCGGAGCGCATCGTTCATTCAATGAAACTGAAGCGGTCGCGCATACTCTTTCCATCAGCGCGCCAGAGGCGGCGCGCTGAGCGCGATCGGCCTCGTTAGGGGGTAACCAGGTGGGCTGCCCGGATCTGCGTTCGGGAAGGGTTCCCGCCGTTCCCACAATTACATCTAGCCGAGGCAAAGCGTTGGTATCTGACGGCTGGAATCCCTCTCCCTCCGCCAGATCGAACCTTGCCGTCACCTCGGACTTGGCGGAGAATCGGGTGAAATGGACGCGGACCGTGCGGCGCTCGTCCACAAGTACCGCGAGGGCCCAACCCGCATTGCCGAGGCGGTGCTGACGCTTAGCGATAGCCTGCTCGACTACAAACCGTCTGACGGAGGCTGGTCGCCTCGCGAGGTGGTTCATCACACCGCCGACAGCGAGCTGACGTCGGCGATCCGCCTGCGGCGTTTGCTCGCGGAAGACCGTCCCCAGATCATCGGCTACGACGGCGATGAGTTCGCCAGGCGCCTCTTTTACGCCGAGCGGCCGGTGCAACCCTCGTTGGATGCAATTCGGGCGGCTCGTGAAACATCGGCGTCTGTGCTAGAGCGCCTCCGAGAGGATGATTGGTCTCGTGCTGGAACTCACAGCGAGATTGGCCCCTATTCGATCGACACGTGGCTTGCGATCTACGCCGCGCACTGCCACGACCATGCCGAGCAGATCGAGCGGGCGGTCGCTGAGGCTCGAACGCGGTAGGTCTGAGCCTTACGACTCGACCCCGAGTGATTCCTGACCCAACTAACGCTTCAATCGAAGGAGGATTATCGATGGAGAAGTTCCTATTCCTGATGTACGGTTTGCCCGCCCAAGCGACGGCGAGCGACGAGCAGACGAGCGCCTACAACCAGAAGTGGCGTCAGTACATGGGCTCGCTGGCCCAGCGCGGCGCCCTCGAGGCCGGTGCGCCGTTGCAGCCCACCGGCAAAACTGTGTCGAGCAAGACCGTCAGCGAGGCCAAGCTCGAGACGCCCGATGTCTACGGGTTCATGGTCATCAACGCGGCGTCGCTGGATGAAGCGATCGCGATCGCCCGTGAGGCGCCCCACATGGCGCTCGGCGGCACGACCATCGTCCGGCCAGGCGTCCCGATCCCGCGGTAGGCGGCCCTCCGCTCGTCTATCGGCCGGCTAGCCTGGCGACCCGGAGCCCGTACCATCCCAGCCACAGAAAAGCCGGGATGTTCGCCAGCACGAACGGTTCCAGAAAATAGATTCCCGTCGCTGACCCGATGCCACGTAGCCACGACAGCAGCGCGACGGTCAACCCGAACAGGGCCAGCGCCGGTGACATCCCAATGGTGTGCGTCCGCCACTCCATGAAGGCCAGCGTCGTCAGGCCTGCTAGGAAGAGGGGATTGCCGAGCCAGCCGAAGCCGACCAGCAGTCGGTTGAATGCGTCGTAGACCAGCACATCATTGCCGGACAGCGCCTGCGGTGCCAGCGCGTGCATGACAAAGCCGTTGATCAACGCGACACCGGTGAAGAAGATCATGCCCACCGCGAGCGCGCCCCAGGCGAACGCGCTTGGCCAGTGCCTGATCAGGCTACCTCCGGCGGTCAGCATCAGCAGGCCGCCCAGCACACAAAGCACGAATCCCATGGCGATCGCGACATGGATCGGTCCCCACAGCGGGGTCGACGTCAGCACGGAGGCTTGCTCGTCGAAGCCGCGTTTGGGCAGTGGATGCAGTGCGAGCCCGCCGGCCACGAGCACTCCGGCCACCGCCAGTACGTAACCGCCCGCCCGGGCCGCGCCCGGCTCCCGAATTTCAACGTCCAAGCTGGTATAACGGGGACAACCGTCCTTTCCGAGGCCAAAAGCCGGAGTCAGCGACGAGCAGCGAAACGGTCGGTTGCTCGAATCACCGGTTCCAGCATCTCGTTCCCGCCGACGTGGCCGGTGCGGACAAGATGAAGTTCCGCCCCTGGCCACGCGCGGGCCAGTAACCAGGGCACATCCGGCGGTCCTCCGAGGTCGAAGCGACCGTGGACCAGCACGCCAGGGATGCCGGCCAGACGATCGGCGTTGCGCAGCAGCTCGCCGCTCTCGAGCCAGGCGGCATGACTGAAGTAGTGAGCACAGAGGCGCGCGAAGGTCATGCGAAAGTTTGGGGCGGCGTAGCGGGGGTTGGGGGTCCAACCCTCCTCGAGGGAGACGACGGCGTCCTCCCAGTCGCACCAATTTTTCGCGGCAGTCGTGCGGAGGGCGAGATCCGCCTGCTGGTTGAGGAGCCGATTGTAGGCGGCGACCAGATCGCCTTCACGTTCCGACTCGGGAACACCAGCGCGGAAACGGGCCCACTGATCCGGGAAGAACCGGCCCGCCTCGTGGTAAAGCCAATGGACGTCGCCGGCGCGCGTCATCGTGACCGAGACGAAAATGGCCTCACTCACCCGCTCGGGATGACGCTCGGCGTAGGCCAGGCCCAAGGTCACGCCCCATGACGCGCCACAGACCAGCCAGCCGTCTACCTCGAGATGCTGGCGCAGACGCTCGATATCAGCGATCAGATGCTCGGTCGTATTGGTGGATAGATCGGTCGCGGGATCGCCCACCGAGGGCGTGCTGCGTCCGCACCCGCGCTGGTCGAACTGGATGATGCGGTAAGCCACTGGGTCGAACCAGCGTCGCTGGCCGGGGTAGCTACCACTGCCAGGGCCGCCGTGCAGCAAGATGGCCGGCTTCCCCCCCGGGTTGCCACTGACCGACCAGTACACCTGCTGGCCGTCCCCCACGTCGAGCATGCCCTGCGCGTGGGGCTCGGTCGGTGGATACCCGATCGGGCCAGGCAACGTGGCGACTAGCCCGTTGCCGCCCTGATCAACCGACGTGCGCGATCGAATTCTTCCGGCGTGCGCAGGGTGGGATTGCCGAAGGTGAAGCCCTCAATGCCGGCGGTGATGAAGTCCTGCAGGATCTCGGCGGCCTGCTCCGGGGTGGCTGGCTGGAACATGACCCGCCGCTCGGGAGGCATCCGTTCCATCACCATCTTGGCCTGCCCTTCGTTCTCTACCAGGACGACCGGTGAACCCATCGTCTTGGTGATGGTGGCCGGATCCCGGCCTTCCTCCTCGCAGTAGCGGTTCAGAATTTCAACCTTTCGTTTGATGTCTGCCAGCGGGCCAAACCAGTGCGACATGTCCGCGTGGCGCGCAACCAGCCGCAGGGTGCGCTTCTCGCCGCCGCCGCCGACCATGATCTTCGGTCCACCCGGTTGCAATGGCCGCGGGTGGTTGAGCGCGCGGTCGATCCGGTAATGCTTGCCCGTGAAGGACGGCCGCTCCGTGGTGAACATCAGCTTGATGATCGTCAGCGCCTCATCGAGCCGGTCCATGCGCTCGCCGATGGGCGGAAAATCGAAACCGTATCCGATGTGCTCGGATTCGTTCCAGGCGGCCCCGATGCCGCAGATCATGCGACCCCTGGATATCACATCGAGCGTCGTAATCATCTTGGCCACGAGGGCTGGGTTGCGGTAGGTGACCCCCGTCACCAGCGTGGCCAATCGAACCCGGCTAGTCTCCCTCGCCAGCGCTGCCAGCGTCGTGTAGCCCTCGAGCATGGCCTCCTCTTCCGCACCGACGACGGTGATCTGGTAGACGTGGTCCATCACGGTCACCAGTTCGAAGCCGGCCTCTTCCGCCGAGCGAGCGAGCCCGGCCGCGTGATCGAAGAGCTCATCGGGCGCGACCCCCGGATACGTGAAGCTGGGCATGTGATAACCAAAGAAGGGCATATCGACAATGATGCCAGCCATGTGACGCAGAATCGAAATTCGAATTAGGAGAAGCGCGTCGGTGGGAGTCAACCGGATTGCCTGTTAGCATCGGCGGGGTTCGCCTTGGAAGCCAACGAAGCCGTCGAGCAGGCAAATAAAGCACGGGACGCTACCGAAGCACGCGAGCGATTCGTCAGGGGCGCGGCGGTCCTCGTCGGCATCCTTGCTGCCTTGCTTGCGATCGCCACGTTGGCGGCCAACGCGGCAAGTGAAGAGGTGATCGTCAACCAGGAGCGCGCGACCGATACCTGGAACGAGTACCAGGCCGACTCATTGAAACGGCGTATGGACGACCAGAATGCGACGATGTTGACCATCCTGGCCGCGGGTGGTCCTCAACAGGCGGCGGCGGCGGCTGAGGCCAGCCGCCTCAAGAGCGAGGCGACGTCGCACTATGCGCCGAAGATCGCCAAGCTCTCCGAGACCGCCCGCGATTACGAGCGAGAGCGCGACAAGGCGACTGATCGCCACCGTATTCTGCAGTTGGCGGAGGCGGGGTTTCAGATCGGCATCGTGCTCGGTTCGATCGCGATCGTCACTCGGCTCCTGGCCCTGGTCTA
>JALYYE010000005.1 GCA_030946735.1 Candidatus Dormiibacterota bacterium | reverse complement strand
ACGGCGCCGCGCGGGAAGTCATCGATGTAGTGGACTTCGTCGAGGATGACATAGCGAACCTGCTCAAGGCGCTGCGGGTCCTCATAGATAAGGTTGCGAAGGATCTCCGTGGTCATGACGACCACAGGCGCGCCCGGGTTGATGGTGTTCTCGCCCGTGACGAGTCCGACGTACCCCTCACCATGAAGCCGCCGGTAGTCGCGGTATTTCTGATTGGAGAGCGCTTTCAGGGGCGTCGTGTAGATCGTGCGCGCGTTGGTCTCGAGGCCGCGGAAGACGGCGTAATCCGCGATGACGGTCTTCCCCGAGCTCGTCGGGGCCGAGACCAGGACGCCCTGGTGCGCCTCCAGCTTTTCAATCGCCTCCACTTGAAACGGATCGAGGGGCCAGGGCAGGGTCGCCTGAAATGCGTCGATCAACGATCGAGGCGCAACCGCTTCACTCAAGGGCTTAAACCCATACTAGGGGGCGCTGCGGCGCCGACAGTTAGCGCCGCTTCAGCGGACCAACCAGCTCAGCTGTGGCGGCGCGGTCGCGATCCTTGAGCCATCGCAAACGGGTTTCCTCTACTTCCTCGGTGTAGCGCTGGCGGCTGCGGCGCATCGCTTTTGCGACGGCGTTTCGGACCAGAGGCTCGGGCCCTTTCGCCAGCCGCTCCAGGATGGTTTTCGCCGCCGGCCAGTGGAACGACCCGATGGCGCTGGAGAAGGCCATCGCCACATTCCAGCGGACGATCTGGTCGCGGTCCTTCGACCATTCCCGCAGGCACTTCAGGGTCTCCTTCGGATCAACCCGAAGCAGGCCGTCGCCGATAGCGGACGCGCCAAGGTTGCGGCGGACGTAGGGCTCCTCATCCCGCAGGAGCGGCTGCAGGAGCGCCAGCAGCTCGGGGACCCGCTCGGGTTTGTCTCGCCGGGCCGCGTACTTTACGGCGTGCACCACCGACCGCCGGAGATTCTCAGAGCGCGATGATCGCAAGACCTCCAGGCGCCCGCGGATCCTGGTGAAGTCGCGGTCGAGTAGGGTCCCGAGGAGGCCGCCGGCCGCCTCGCGTACTTCCCAGTGCGGGTCATCGGCGAGCGCCTCTGCGGTACGGAGGACCCCCGCCGGATCCTCGGGGTAGCGGCTGGCCAGCAGCAAGCAGGCCACCTGGCGGCCGGTCGGTGAGGGCGAGGCGGCGAGCGCGTCGATCCAGCGGGTTACTCGCCCTGTTTGCTCGGCAAGCGCGGTGGCGAGTCGTTCGCCCACGAGCTGACGCAGGGAGGCGGGGCTCCCCGGGCGCCCCTGATGCAGCTGGCCATCAAGGGCGGCCACCACCCCGCTGGGGTCATCCCGTGCTAGAGCGGCGAGGATCGCCGAGAGCGGGCCTTCCTCCACGGTTCCGACGTCGTCACCTTTGGTCGCCGGGCTCATGTCCTGAGGATCTCGATATGGTGCTGGTGCAAGACGGCTCCGCCATTGTGATCCTCGACAAAGTCGACAATCTTGCTCAGGACCTCGTTGGCATGGCGGGTGTCGTTGCTCACGCAGGACACCCCGATCGCCAGGCTTTGCCAGCGATCGAGGTCTGCCACCTCGGCGACCGAGACGTTGAAGCGGCCCCGGATTTGTTGCAGCAACGAGCGGCTGACCTGGCGTTTGCCCTTCAGGCTGCGGTTTTCCGGCAACTGGAAGAGGAGCTCGCAGGTGCCCACAACCATCTTTGTCCCATAAGAATACGTAACAACTCGCCAAAGGCTTATGGCAACGTGCGGAGTTCTCTTATAGTGGCGGCATGAGCGCGGCCGTTCGTGCGCCGGCGCCTTCCGAGACGCCCAGCGAGCTGCCCGAAACCGTGCCGGCACTGTTTCAGCGCACGGCGCAGCGCCGCGGCGACGCGCCCGCCATGCACTTCAAGACCGGGGAGCGCTGGACGCCGATTAGCTGGGCCGACTACAGCCGGGCGGTAAGGCGGGTGGCCAACGCTCTGCTGGCGGAGGGGCTGGATCCCCAGGACCGGGTTGCGCTCTGGTCCTCGAACCGGCCGGAGTGGCAGATCGCCGACCTCGGCATCGGACATGCCGGCCTGGTGACGGTCGCCATCTACCAGTCGGATTCACCCGACCAGGTCAAGTACCTCTTGAACCACTCCGAATCCAAGGTGCTGATCGTCGAGCACCGCAAGCTGCTGGACCAGGTGATCGCTATGCGTCGGGAGCTGCCCGCGTTGCAACGCCTGATCCTGGTCGAGGGCGATGCGCCTGAAGGCGAGGGCTGGGTCCTTACCTGGGAACGGGCCCTACGGAAGGGCGACGAGTTCGGGCGCGGCCGGCCGGGACTGTTCGCCAGCCGCTGGCAGGCGGTCAGGCCGGAGGACACCGCCAGCCTGATCTACACATCGGG
>JALYYE010000293.1 GCA_030946735.1 Candidatus Dormiibacterota bacterium | reverse complement strand
CGCGGCGAACTCCGGGACCGCCGCCGCCAGGATCGTCTCCCGCCGTGCGGCCGCATCGAGCCGCTTGCGTTGCTTGGGGCTACTCAAATCGACTCAGTGTAGACTAAACTTAGTCCAAACTAAGTTGGGAGTTACCATGAACCACCCCTCTTCCCGGCCAACAGGTCACGGGATCACTATCGCTACGCCGCGGTTCTACGACCTGTTCGTGGCCGTACTCTTCGGCGGCACTCGCCGTCGCTCGTACCGGCGGCTGCTCGTGGCAAGTGGTGTTCGGCCAGGCGACCGCGTTCTCGACATCGGGTGCGGTCCCGGCTTCCTCGCGCGAATGCTCGCGGAGGCGGTCGGCTCGGAGGGCTCCGTCGTCGGCATCGACGCGGCCCCCGAGATGATCGAATATGCTGGCCGGAAGGCCCGCCGTCTCGCGAACTGCAGGTTCGAGTCAGGCGCGGCCGAATCGCTCGCCTTCCCAGACGCCTCCTTCGACGTGGTCGTGTCCAGCCTGATGATGCACCACCTTCCGAGCGAGTTCCGGCTCCAGGCCGCCCGCGAGATGCGGCGCGTGCTCCGTCCTGCTGGCAGGCTGCTCGTGGCCGATTTCACGATCCCCGAGCACGGCGGCTTGCGCCTGGTCGCAGCGCTCACCGGTCACGCCGCCGACAAGTGGCGGCGCCGAGTGGCGCCCCTCGAGCCGCTGCTCGCGGAGGCGGACTTCACGGAACTGCGCTCCGGCGATGCGCCGCCGTGGCTCCACTACGTCAGCGCAATCAGGCGGTGACGGCGATGCCAGGTGGCGAGAGCCCAGGCCAGATCATCATGCGGGCGGGCCAAAATCAGCCGCGGGTGAGGAACAGATGAAACTCGATGATCGCGTGAGGCTCCGACTGGGTGAAGCCAATCTTCGGCACTTCGATCCCATAGTCGGGCATCTCCAGACCAATCGAACCCACCAGTTCGATGCGATCGCCGTTGAGCTGGACGGTCAGCGGCACGTCGACGTCACGATTAACCCCGTGAAGGCTTAGACGTCCGTGCCCCACCATGTTGGCCGGGCCGGCAGACGGTGAAACCTGGGGAGGAGAGAGGCGATCGGCCGTGAACGTTGCCGTCGGATACCGGGCCGTCTCAAGGTAGAGGCGAGAAACGAAACCATCGCGCTGATACACCTGGTATGTCGCGTAGGTGTCAACGCTCTGGAGGTGCGCCACATCGGCTGAAAAGTTGACAGTCTGCACCACGAACTGGTCGCCCTGCGATGCGATAACAAGGCTCCCCGTGACGGCTGACGTGCGGGCAACGGCCTCCGTGGGCGCCGGCTGGTTGATGAATTTCTCCCGAACCCGGTACCCGGCTTCAGACCCAGCGGCAATCTTCCACCGGCCGGCCAGACTGCCCGCGCTTGCCGACGCGGATGGTGAAGTCAGCGCCAGCGGTGGGGGTGCCTTGTGCCCGAAAAACGTCAGAAGGCCGTAGCCGCCGATGGCGGCCACGACAACCGCCAATAGGACGGCTGGAACGACGATCAAGCGGCCCGTCAACTTCATTCGGATCGGTCCCCAGCACAGTGCTACTCTCCGATTGTTAGGCCATTGTTAATTTGTTAGAGGCGTGTTAGAGGTGCGTCAGACGGCGACGGCGATCCCCATTAGTTCGACTGTGGCCTTGGGGTCGAAGAGCCGGCGAACCTCGACCAGCGCCATCGCGGGGTAGTAGTCGCCGAAATGCCGTCGGTACGCCAGGCCGATTTCCTTCGATAAGCGCTGGTATTCGGCGACGTCTGTCACGAAGATCTGCAGGCTGACCAGGTCCTGTGGGCGAGCGCCCGCTGCTTCGAGCGCCAGTACGACGTTGCCGGCGGCCACGCCGAATTGCTCGGCCATCGTGCCGGCGACCAGACTCCCGTCGGGCCGCTGGGCCGTCTGCCCCGCCAGGTACACGGTCCGGCCGGTCTGGGCCACAACCGCGTGCGAGAAACCCCTGGGGGGCGGTAGGGTCTCCGGATTGCGAATCTCGTGCGGACTAGTTATCGGCCGCTCCATTTCGGTTCCCGTCCTTCGCGGAACGCCGCGTAAAACTCTGCATGATCGGCGCTCTTCATCAGCAGTGCCTGCGTCATGCTGTCCAGCTCGAGCGCGGCGCTGAGATTCATATCCATCTGCTTGGAGATCAGCATCTTCGTCGATGCGTAGGCGAGCGCCGGGCCTTGCGCAAGCCTGCGCGCCACTTCGCTCGTTTGGGCGCTGAGTTCGCTGTCCTCGACCACCGCATTGGCCAGGCCGATCGCCAGCGCCCGCTGCGCGGTGACCGGCTCCCCGAGCAGGAGCAGCTCGCTCGCTCGGCCCAGCCCGACCAAGCGGGGCAGCAAGTAGGCCGAGCCCATATCACCGCCGGAGAGCCCGACCTTCGTAAACAGGAAGGAAAATGTCGCCGACGCCGCGAGGATGCGCAGGTCGGCGGCGAGCGCGATGACCGCCCCGGCGCCGGCGGCGACGCCATTTACCGCAGCGATGATGGGGAGCGGGCAGTCGCGCATCCGCTGGGTGACGGTCCCAGTCATTCGGGTAAAGGCCAGCAAGTCACGCGGATCCATCTTCTGCAGCTCACCGATGATTTCGGTGACAT
>JALYYE010000169.1 GCA_030946735.1 Candidatus Dormiibacterota bacterium | reverse complement strand
ATGGTCGCGGTCCTGATCGTTCCCTACCTGATCTGGAACTTGCGGGGGGAGACCGAGCGATGAGCGTGCTTATCGCTCGCCCGCGGCCCGCGACACGATGGCGGCCATCGACCGTCATCGCCTATGCGCTGCTGATCGCGCTGTCCGTGTTCTTTTTGCTCCCCATGTTCGCCATCGTAGTGACAGCCCTCAAGTCGTTCACCGAGGTTTCTCGCTCGACGCTCTGGGAGCTGCCCAAGGCGCCGACTTTCGAGGCTTTCGGGTCCGCGTTCGAGGTCCTCGCCCCCTCATTCCTCAACTCGGTGCTGCTTGTGGTGCCGGCGACGGTGCTCTCGGCGGTGCTGGGCTCGCTGAACGGCTATGTGCTCTCAAAGTGGAAGTTCCGGGGCGCCAACGTCATCTTCGCGCTGCTCCTGTTCGGCATGTTCATTCCGTACCAGAGCATCTTGATCCCACTGTTCCAGTTCCTCAGTGGCATCGGTCTCTACGGAGGCATACCAGGCCTGATCCTCGTCCACGTTGTCTACGGTATTCCCATATGCACTCTGATTTTTCGGAATTACTTTGCGACGGTGCCGCGCGAGCTGCTGGAGGCCGCGCGCATGGATGGCGCCAGCGTGCTCGCCATCTTCCGCCACATCATGCTGCCGATCTCGATCCCCGGCTTCGTCGTCGTCATGATCTGGCAGTTCACCAGCATCTGGAACGAGTTCCTGTTCGCGGTCACGATCGCGCAGGACCCCACCCAGCGGCCGATCACGGTGGCGCTGCAGAATCTGGCGGGCAGCCTCCTGTCGCAGTACCAGGTGCAGATGGCCGGGGCGTTGCTGGCCGCCGCGCCGACCTTGCTGGTCTACATTCTCCTGGGTCGTTATTTCGTGCGGGGACTGCTCGCCGGATCGCTGAAAGGCTAGCAGCGGCCTAAGCATTCGTTAGAGACTGTTAGAGCGTCTCGCCGAGGAAGCCACTTCCATCCTTGCGAATTGCTCTGATTGGCGCGCACAATATGGGTCGCGGCCCGAAAGGCCGAAATCCTGAGGAGGGTATGCAATTGTTCAAACTTCGAACTTTGTCTTTAATCGCGTCCATGGGCGCGTTCGCCATCGTGCTGGCGGCTTGCGGTGGGAGTTCAAGCGCCGGCCCGGCGGCAAGTGCCACGGTGCCGGCGGGGCTCGGCGTCAAGTCGTTCGACCAGTCGTTCTCGGCGATGGCCCAGTTGAAGGATCTGACGGCGGCGGGTAAGGGGATGGTCGGCGTCATCCTTCCCGATACCACCTCGTCGACCCGCTACGTCAACTTCGACCTGCCGTACTTGAGGAAGGCCTTCGACGCCGCCGGCTACAAGTCGTCCGACTACAAGATCGACAACGCCCAGGGTAACGATGCGACCGAGCTCGCGCTCGCCCAGGCCGACATCACCGCCGGGGCGAAGGTCCTGATCTTCGACCCGCTCAACGGCACCGTCGGTTCTCAGATCCAGCAGTACGCTGAGTCGCATGGCGTCAAGACCATCAGCTACGACCGCGCGACGTTCCAGGGCACCAACGTCTACTACGTCAGCTTCGACAATGTCCAGGTCGGCAAGCTGATCGGCCAGGGCTTCGTGGACTGCGTCAAGGCCTGGGGTGTCACCAACCCGCAGGTTTTCGAGCTCGATGGCGGCCAAAACTCAGACCCGAACGCGGTCTCGTTCGCCCAGGGATACAACTCGGTGATCTGGGGAAAGACCGACACCCCGCTGCCGGGCGGCACGACCAATAATGGAATGACGCTGCTTGCAGAGCAGATCACGCCCAACTGGGTGAACGCCACCGGACAGACGCTCTTTCAGACCTACTTCTCCACTCACAAGTCCGTCAACGCTACCGTCGAGGCCAATGACGGGCTCGCCAATGCGGTGATCACCGTCCTCAAGAACCAGAATGTCCCGGCCAAGAAGATCCCGACCACCGGACAGGACGCCACCCCGGACGGCATGGCCAACGTCCTCACGGGCTTCCAGTGCGGGTCGGTCTACAAGGCCGTTTACCTCGAGGCCCAGGACGCGGTCGCTCTGGCGACCATCCTGCGGGCCGGCCAGACGCCTCCGCCCGCCTTGCTCAACGGCACCACCTCGCCGCCGAAGGACACCGTGGGAACCCAGCAGCCGGCGTCACTGCTGGTCCCGATCTGGGTGACGGTGTCGAACATGAAGGACACCGTAATCAAGGACAACTTCGTCGACAAGGGCGCGCTCTGCACCGCTGCCGGGGCAGCGGCCTGCACCGCAGCGGGCATCAGCTAGATCACGATGGCGCCGCCGCCCGCGCGGCGGCGCCCCCTTTCATCCCGCGCTAAAGTGGAAGCGTGGCGCAGGTGATCCGAGAGTCGCCCACCGCAGCGGAGCCATTGATCAAGCTGCGCGGGATCGAGAAGCACTTTGGTCCGGTCCAGGCGCTGTACAAGGTGGACCTCGATCTGCCGGCCGGACAGGTCACCGCGCTTGTGGGCGACAACGGGGCCGGCAAGTCGGTCCTCACCAAGTGCATCGCCGGCATCTACCAGGTCGATCACGGCCAGTTCTTCTGGGAAGCCCGACCCGTGCAGATCCACGGCCCGCGCGATTCGGCCCGGCTGGGCATCGAGACCGTCTACCAGGACCTGGCGCTCGCGGACAACCTCGACATCGTCCAAAACATGTTCCTCGGCCGGGAGCGCCTCCGGAGCGGCATGCTCAATGAGGATGACATGGAGCGCGCCGCGGCCCAGACGCTGGCCAACCTGCGGGTTACGACGGTGCGCTCGATCCGGCAGCCGGTGGCATCGCTCTCTGGCGGCCAGCGCCAGTCGGTGGCGGTCGCCAAGGCCGTGATGTGGAACTCGAAGCTGGTGATGCTCGACGAGCCCACCGCCGCACTGGGTGTCGTGCAGACCAGGATGGTGCTCGAACTCGTTCGGCGTCTGCGCGATCGCGGCCTGGCCGTGATGATGATTTCGCACAACCTCAACGATGTCTTCGAGGTCGCCGACCGGATCGCGATCATGTACCTCGGGCGGTTGGTGGCGCAGGATCGCGCCTCGGCCTTTG
Source organism: Candidatus Dormiibacterota bacterium (assembly GCA_030946735.1). Classification (GTDB taxonomy): domain Bacteria; phylum Chloroflexota; class Dormibacteria; order CF-121; family CF-121; genus CF-13. The sequence continues at coordinate 2,976 of JALYYE010000169.1, read as the reverse complement.
ACCGCCAGAGCGTGGTCGAGTACATGACGACCGGCACCTCGGGTCGGGCGGCGCAGGCCGGCCTCGACAAGGGGTCGGATGGCCCGAGCTGAAGCACCCGAGGATCCAACCGCCTCGGCCGAGGCCGCTGCCCTCGATGTCCCACCGGAGATCATGGCCCAGTCATTGGGCGACTGGTTCCGCGCCTGGATTACCCGGCTCCGCGCTGGCCAGAGCGGCGTACTTCCGGTCATCCTCGGCATGCTCCTCATCTCAATCGTCTTTACCGCGATCAGCCCAAATCATCTCTTCCTTTCGGCGGGGAATCTGGTCAACCTCTTCCAGCAGAGTGCCGTCTTCATGGTGTTGGCCATGGCCGAGATCTTCGTCCTGCTGCTGGGTGAGATCGATCTCTCGACCGGCTTCACGGCGGGCGTCGGGGGGGTCGTCGCGGTGCAATTGGTGCAGCCGGTGACAACGAAATGGCCGTGGTGGGGGGCGATCGTGGCGGCGCTGGCCGTCTGTGCCTTGATCGGGCTGTTGCAGGGCACGCTCATCACTCGCCTGCGGCTCTCATCCCTGATCGTCACGCTCGCTGGCTCGCTGATCCTCAACGGCGCGATCCTGATTCTCCTCGGCTTGGGGCCGTTCTCCGGGTATCCCAGCCTCCTCGGCCGTAACCCCAACATCGTTGGTCTCTACAAATTGATGTGGGGCACGATCGATCCCGTCGTAAGCTGGATCGGGATGGCGGTGATCGTGATTGCGATCGGCAGTGTCCTCTGGCTGGGTGACAGCCGGCGCCGGCGCAGCGGCCTGGTGGCTCCGCCCGCGAGCCTCACAATCGTCAAGATTGCCTTGATCGCCATCGTCGCCGTTGTCGTGGTTGCGATCTGCAATGTCAACCGAGCCGCGATCGGTACGCTCGCAGGTGTGCCATGGGTCATTCCCATCGTCCTCGCGATTTTGGCCGTCTGGATGGTGCTGATCCAGCGAACCCGTTTCGGGCGCTACGTTTATGCGATCGGGGGCAATCCAGAGGCGGCGCGCCGGGCCGGCGTCAACCTGGCGACGGTCCGCACCTGGTGCTTCGTTCTCTGCGCTTTCACCGCCGGCATCGCCGGGCTACTCTACGCCTCCTACCTGGGGGGGATGTCGAACAACTTCAACGGTGGTCAGCTCGTCCTCTACGCCATCGCCGCCGCGGTCATCGGCGGAACCAGCCTCTTTGGGGGACGGGGCAAGATGCTGCACGGCGTCCTCGGCGGCCTGGTCATCGGTGGCATCTACAACGGCATGTACTTGCTGGCGATCGACGTCCAGTGGCAGTTCATCGTCACCGGCTTTGTCCTCCTGGTCGCGGTGACGATCGACGCCGTGTCGCGCCGGTCCGCCACCTCAGGCAGCGCCGCTCGCGTCTGATCGGCTCAGGCCGCCTTGCGAAAGGCGGCGCGGCCGGAGCGCGAAAGCAGGAGCGCGAGCACCGCGGCCGGCATCACGAGGTTGACAAGAATTGGGACCGGGCCATTCATGACGCCCAGAGGAAGCAGAGTCAGCAGTAGTGACGCCAGCAGGCTGAGCGCCTCCAGGGCGATGACCCAGCGGCGGGCCCAGCGACGCTGCCGGCGCAGGTTACGCGCGAGCCAGAACATCCCGATCGCGATCAGGATCGTGACCAGACTGAGGACCCGGAAGCCCGGCTCGACGATAGCGAACGGGATCGCGCTCAGTCCCGCGACGAGCGAGAGACTCGCCTGCGTGACGACCAGCACGGATGCGATCTCCGCTGCACTGGGCGCGGCCGGGACGGTCGTTGTCACGGCCGGCGAAGCGATGTTCATTGCCTGCTCAGCTCCCCTGGAGTTGTTTTTGGACGGACTTGTCGAGGTCGGCGGCGAAGGGTCCTTCTTTTCCGTTGTCGATGATCCACACGTGCAGCATCGGCGGCGTCGTGATGCTCGTCGAGCCGACGGGGCAGGTCCAGAAGGGAGTCTCGAAGCTGAACTCGAAGCCGAACGGAGAGAAGCAGATGCCCTCGTGCTGATGCCACTGGGTCAGTGGCCCCCCAGGGTCTGGATCCCACTGGCCGGCGCGCTTCATCTGGTACATGGCGCCGATTAGTTGCAGACCGTGTTTGGTCTGCGCGTAGACGAGGGCTTGCGGTTTGTTGGGGTCGAAGATGGCATCGGCGTTCGCCTGGTTCTCGAAATGGCGGAGTGGGTCAGCACTCGACACCGCGCCTGGTTTGTAGCCCGCGGCGATCGCGGCCGCCGGTTCCCGGTAGCGGGCGATGCTCGCCCGGGTGTCGCTCAGCAGGCGCGCTGCAGCCTCGCGCTGCTTCGGGGTCGCCACTTCCGTGACCGGCTGCAGGAGCGCGCCGGCATGGGCGTGGAGCGCATCGGGATGGCCGAGGCCGCCAACCCAGATGCCGATGGTCGCCAGGCTGGCCAGCATTGGAAAGGCGACCGCGCGCCAGATGCGGCGCGGCCAGGTGCGGCGACCCGGTTGTGCCAACCGCATTGCGAGGCCGAGCGCGACCAGCTCGATCAACTTGCAGGCGATCCCGATTTGGTCTGGCGTTTCCCAGCCAGCGACGACCCACACGACGTAGGCAACAATCGTCGCTAGCAGCCAGAGGATCGCCGGCCGGCGCCACCACGAGGTGAAAAGCGCCGCGACCCCCAGCACGATGAAGCCCGCGCCATTGATCACGAAGAGCACACCGGTGATACCTTCGTGGCTCGGAATCAGCGCCAGGTGAATGACGCCACTCACCAGCATCAAGACGGCCGTAAGCTTCGTCACCCCGGACGTCGCACGGTAGGCCTCGAGGAGCGCGACGGCCCGTCCGACCCGGCGGTGGGCGAGTAGGGAGAGCAGGCGGAGGGTGAGCAAGAGAGAGATCAGAAGGATGATCGCGGCGCCGATGGCGGCAGCATGTTCGCCGGCTACGTCGTACATGACGCCAGGGTAGAAGGGGGCGATAAGAACGACGTA
>JALYYE010000023.1 GCA_030946735.1 Candidatus Dormiibacterota bacterium | reverse complement strand
GGTGGTCATGATGAGCGCGAGCAGACCCTCAACCAGTTGCTGGTCGAAATGGACGGCTTCGAAACCAACACCCACGTGATCGTCATCGCGGCGACCAACCGGCCCGACGTCCTCGACCCGGCCCTGCTGCGGCCCGGTCGCTTCGATCGCCATGTGACGCTCGATCGCCCCGACATCCGCGGCCGCCGCGCGATTCTCGAGGTCCATGCGCGCAACAAGCCGTTCGATGGTCAGGTCGACCTCGAGGTCCTGGCGCGCCAGACGCCGGGCTTCAGTGGCGCCGACCTGAGCAACCTTATTAATGAGGCCGCCATCCTTGCCGCCCGGAACAACAAGAAAGCCATCGGACAGCTCGAGCTCGAGGAAGCGATCGCGCGCGTGATCGCCGGCCCCGAGCGGAAATCCCGGATGATCACCGAGCGGGAGAAGAATGTCATCGCTTACCACGAGATCGGCCACGCGCTGGTCGCGAAGTCACTGCCGAATGCGGACCCGGTGCACAAGGTCTCGATCATCTCGCGCGGCATGGCGCTCGGCTGGACGATGCAGCTACCGACCGAAGACCGCTACCTGGTTTCACGCAGCGAGCTCAACGATGACATGGCGGTGATCCTTGGCGGCCGCGTCGCGGAGGAGCTGATCTTCGGCGACATCACCTCAGGGGCCTCCGACGACATCGGGAAGGCGACCAAGCTGGCGCGCCGCATGGTCACTGAGTGGGGCATGTCCGAGAAGCTCGGTCCCCTGACCTTCGGCCACAAAGAAGAACTCGTCTTCCTCGGCCGCGACCTCGGCGAGCAGCGGAATTACAGCGAAGAGGTCGCCGGCGAGATCGACCAGGAGGTGCATCGCCTCGTCGATGCCGGCTACCAGCGTGCCAAGAAGATCCTGACCGAGCGCCGCGACAAGCTCGTCCAACTCGCCGAGTACCTGAAGACGGAAGAAACGATCGAGGGCTGGCAGATGGACGCTGTCATCAACTCGCCCGACGGCAAGATGCCGCCCGTTCCCGAGCGGCCCAAGGCCGAAACGCCGCGCCCGGCGCCGACGCAGCCGAAGGCCGACGATCGTGGGCCCGAGATCCCGCCGGGCCGCTTGGAGCCAACGCCGGCGTAAAGCGTGGACGGGGTGCCGTTCTTCAATCACGGGCTCGCCCTCGTCATCATGCTCGTCGTCTATGGCGCGCTGATCGTGCTGGCGGTATGGCTCGTGCTCTGGGCGATTCGCATCGCCCCGCGCCGAGTCGTGCCCGACAATGCCCTCAAAATCCTCAACGAGCGGTTTGCGCGCGGCGAGATCGACCAGCAAGAATACGAGACGCGAAAGGCCGCCCTGCTTCGCCGCTGAGCCCCCTGCCGCCGGCGCCGTAGGACAACCTCCCCGATCCGCGTTATATTGGAAGCGACCGCTTGGATCCCCGGGACCGAGACGGAACCATGCAGAAGCCGACCATCGCCATCATCGGACCCGGCCGCGCCGGCTCGGCGCTGGGTCGCGCTCTTCACCAGGCCGGTTATAGCATTGCCGCGATCGGCGGCCGCAACCCGGATAACGTGCGCAACCTGGCGGCGGAGCTGGGCGCGAAGGCCTGCCAGAGCCCGGCCACCGCCGTCGACCTGGCGGAGCTGACGATCCTCGCCGTCCCCGACGACGTCATCCTGCCGCTTGCGACCGAGATGGTCGATTCGCTGTGCTCCGCGGCCGGGCACGCAGCCGTCCATTTGAGCGGTGCCACGGATCGCAGCGCGTTGCGGCCGCTGGCGCAGCAGGGAAGCCTCCGAACCGGCGTCCTCCACCCACTGCAGACGTTTCGGCGGGGGCTCGAGGCCGTCCAGAACGTGGCCGGCACGTACTTCGGCATTGATGCCGACGCGCCCCTGCGCGACCAGCTGATGCAGCTCGCACGCGATTTACACGGTCATGCCTTCGACTTGAGCGGTGTCGACCTTGCGCTCTACCATGCCGCGGCCGTCTTCGCCGCCAATTACCCGACGACCCTGCTGGCGGAGGCGATCACGCTCGCCGTCGAGGCCGGCCTTACCCCGGAGACGGCACGACGGGGCATGACGACCCTGCTCGCCGGTGCGGTCAACAACCTTCGCGACCTCTCACCTGCCGACGTAATCACCGGACCCGCCTCCCGTGGCGACGAGGGCACCATCGAGCGACATCTCGAGGCCTTGAAGGGCGATCCCGAACTCCAACACCTCTACCGGCTCCTCGCCGAGCGCACGAAACGGCTCAACTCCCACAAGGAGGCCGCCGCATGACGACCAACGTTCGTGATCTGCGTAAGTGGAAGAGCGAAGGGACGCGGTTCACGATGCTCACGTGTTACGACTACAGCACGGCGCGCTGGCTGGATCGGGCAGACATCCCGGTGTTGCTGGTCGGCGACAGCCTGGGAACGACGGTGCTGGGCTACCCCGACACCCTCAGCGTGACGATGGAGGACATGATCCGGCATGCCGGCGCGGTGGTACGCGGAGCGCCCGGCGCCCTGGTGGTCGGCGACATGCCCTTCATGGCCTACCACGCCTCGCCGGAGGACGCGATCCGCAATGCCGGCCGCTTCCTGCAGGAAGCCCGCGTCTCGGCGGTCAAGATGGAAGGCGGCGGACGCGTCATCGAATACACCAAGCGACTGACCGCGATGGGCATTCCGGTGATGGGGCACCTGGGGCTGACGCCCACCTTCGTCAACCAGTTTGGCGGTTATCGCGTGCAGGGCCGCAGCGACGAGGCGGCGGAGCAGATCCTGGCCGATGCCAGGGTGTTGGAAGACGCGGGCGCCTTTGCGGTGGTGCTGGAGGCGATCCCAAGCGCCCTCGGCCAGCGCGTCACGCAGGCGCTGACCATCCCCACCATCGGCATCGGCGCCGGACCCCATTGCGATGGCCAGGTGCTGGTCATTCAAGATGTTCTCGGATTGAATCCAGACCACGTTGCGAAGTTCGTCCGGCAATACGCCAAACTTGGTGACGCCATCGAGGCCGCCGCGCGCCAGTTCGACCAGGATGTGCGTAGCGGCGCCTTCCCTACCCCTGAGCACGAATACTCCGCCCGCTAAACCCGCCATCATCGAATCGGCGAACGCCATGCAGGAACAGGCGGTCGCCTGGCGGAGCGCCGGCGATGAGATCGGCGTCGTCCCAACCATGGGAGCGCTGCACGCCGGCCACGACAGCCTGGTCACCCGCGCGAGGCGCGAAAACCAGCGCGTCATCGTTACTGTCTTTGTCAACCCGGCGCAGTTCGGGCCCAATGAGGACTTCGAGCACTACCCGCGGCGCTTCGATCAGGACCGCACCCGGCTCGAGGCGCTCGCGGTGGACGCCATCTTCCACCCGCCGCTCGACCAGATCTACCCACCATCGTTCAAGACGCGGGTCGATCCGGGCCCCCTCGCGGAGGTTCTCGAAGGGAAGAGCCGGCCCGGCCACTTTGCCGGCGTGCTGACGGTCGTGCTCAAGCTCTTCAATTTGACCCAGCCTAAGCGCGCCTATTTTGGCCAGAAGGACTTCCAGCAGGTGGCCCTGGTGCGGCAGCTGGTCCGCGACTTCGGCCTGCCGCTGCGGATCGTCGCCGTTCCCACGGTCCGCCACCCGGACGGTCTGGCCATGAGCTCCCGGAACGTCTACCTCGATCCCTCCGCGCGGCAACTCGCCCCGCTCGTCTACCAGGCCATCACCGAGGCGGCAGGAGTGTTCACGCAGGGTGAAGCCGATCCTGCCCGACTCGAGGGCGTCGCGCGGCAGCGTCTCGCCACTGCGCCGGGCCTGGTCATTGATTACGTGGCGGTGGTCGACCAGACCACGCTCAGTCGTCCGGACCGCACCATCCCGGGCAGCGTTTTGGCGGTCGCTGTTAAACTTGGATCAATCAGATTGATCGATAACGTGGTATTGGGAGCGGAGCGCCTCTGAATTCAGAACGGCGCTCGAAGGCGAAGGGGCGAGTCACAACTCCAAGAGTCAAAGGGAAGCCGACCGCCAAGTCGGCACGCCCAAAGCTCGTGTCCCCTGCCAAGAACGGTTCGTCTGTCGCCCGCAAGACGGCGGCAGTCGTGGCCGCGCGACCCAAACTGCCCACGCCTCCCCGTAGCCAACCCGCGGCTTCCATCCCGGTCGTGAGCACCCCGCCGCCGGCGGTCCAGCCGGTGCCGGCCCAGCCTCCGTTGGCGCCCGGCGTCCCGATCATGCCGTTCCCCCGGCCGACGATCCTCGGCCTCGGGTCGCCCTGGCGCACGGCCGGCCGCCCGCCGGGAATGCCGCCGCGGCCAGCTCCCGTTCCGCACCCAGCGCCGGCACCACAGCCCCGCCCGGTCGCCGTCCCCGTCGTTACCATGCGCTTCCCCATGAGCGCGGTCGACAAGTTGATCAAGGAGGCGCTCGCCGAGGATATCGGTGACGGCGACCTGACCACCGAGTCGCTCTTCCCGGGCAAGGTCAAGGCCCGCGGCAAGCTGATCGCCAGCGAGGAGGGCGTGCTCGCGGGCCTGCCGATCTTCAAGCGCGTGTTCGAGCTGGTCGACAAGAACATCACCTTCGAGCCGCGCGCGACCGATGGCATGGCGCTCGCCGGTGGCCAGCTCGTGGCGCGCGTGTCCGGCCCCGCCGTCAGTGTTCTCCGCGCGGAACGCACGGCCCTGAACTTCCTGCAGCACCTATCGGGCATCGCGAGCCAGACGGCCAAATTTGCCAACGCGGTAAAGGGCACCAAGACCCGAATCCTCGATACCCGCCGCACGACGCCCGGTCTTCGCTTTCTGGAGAAGTACGCGGTCGAGGTAGGCGGTGGTGTCAGCCTGCAAAAAGGGCTATCGGACCGGCTCGTAGTCACGGAATCGCATCTGGCGCTGAGCGAAGGGGTGCCCAACATCGTCCGCCAGCTCCGCAAAGCCCACCAGGGCAAGCGCATCGAGTTGACCGTCACCAACATGCAGGAGCTCGATCAGGCCCTGACGGCCAAGGTCAACGTCCTGCTGCTCGAGAACTTCCCGCCGGGACAGGTTCGCCAAGCGATCGCCCTGGTGCAGGGCCGCGCCAAGGTGGAAGTCACGGGCAAAGTCGGTCTCGACAACGCGCGGGCCTATGCCCTGGCCGGCGTTGACTACATCTCGGTCAGCCAGCTGACCCAGTCGGTCAGGGCCTTCGACTTCAGCTTCCGCGTCTCGCGCTAAGCCGCCCTGTCGATGGAATTCGCCGACCTCCTGAAAAAACGGCGGATGGTTCGCCGTTTCTCGACCGATCCGGTTCCACAGGATGCGCTCGAGCGCATCGCCCGGGCGGCGAAACGGGCGCCGAGCGCCGGCTTCAGTCAGGGCCAGCGCCTGGTGGTCGTCACGGACCAGGCACTTATGGCGCGTGTCGCCGAAGGGGCGGACGAGGAAAGCTACGCCGACATTGGGGACTTCCGCTGGGTCAGCCAGTGCGGTGCGCAGTTCATCCCGTGCGTAAGCGAGCAGCTATACCACGAGCGCTACCAGCAGCCAGACAAGCTCGAAGACGGCAAAGAGCTAACCTGGCCCGTTCCGTACTGGTGGCTGGACATCGGCTGCACCGTGATGCTGATCATCCTGGCGGCCATCGACGAAGGCCTGGCCTCCGGGTTCGCCGGGCCGTTCCCACATCCAACGGGCATGAACCTCATTCGGTCCGCCCTGCGCATCCCGGAGCACTTCACCCCGGTCGGGATTATGCCCGTCGGCTACCCGCTCCCCGATCCACCTTCGCCATCGCTCAAGCGCGGCGCCGTCAAAGCGGCAGACTTTGCCCGCTGGAACGGGTGGTAGGTCGCCTAGTGGTAGACGGGCGCTGCGATCGGCGCCAGCTCGGCATTCCGGCGGCGCTTCCGCCCGGTGTCGAGCACCTCGCTGGCGAAGCGATAGCCCTCTGTCAGGTAAAAGTCCGTGGCGCCGAAGTCCATCGAATGGCGCAAGAACCCGGCGTCCGGGCGCAGATGGATGATCTCGACCGAGCGGCCCATTTGCTGAATCGTGAAGCGGGTACGATGCTGGGCGGCGATCTGGAAGGTGTGGTCGACGATGGCGTTCATCGACCCGAGCGGCGCCGGGAGGCGCCCGGCATAGCCCGAGTCCAGCACGTAGACGCGCCGGGCGCCGAGCTCGATGGCGGTATCCAGCCCGGTGGGGTCGACCAGGCCGCCGTCCACGTGCTGCCGCCCGTCGATGACGACCGGCGGGAAGACGCCCGGGATCGCTGAGGAGGCCAGGACGGCGGGCGCCAGCGGGCCGTGCGAAAAGACCGCTTTCGTTCCCATGGTGAGATCGATCGCCACCGTATGCAGGGGGACTGCCAGATCCTCGAAGTTATGTACCTGGAGGTGCCGCGCGACGAAGCGGGAGAGGCCGTTTCCCTCGTAGAGGGAGGGCTTCCGGCGCACCATGTTCCGGGCCGCCCGCCACCAGACCATGTCGAGCGTCCGGCGGCTGACCTGACGCCAGGCCTGCTCCAGCTGTTTCACCCAATCGAGGTCCGGCCGGTAGGCGATCCAGGCACCATTCCAGGCACCGATGGAGACGCCAACGATCAAATCCGGCGTGATACCACGCTCTATCAGGGCGCGCAGCATCCCCACCTGGGTGGCCCCCCGTGCCCCGCCACCAGAAATCGCGAATGCGGTCCTGTCGCGCCGCCAGTGCAGCATGACACTTTTAGTTTAGGCAAAAGATGACGCCCAAGTCCATGGTCGAGTTCGTTTTCGGAAATGATGACAAAGGCTGCTTGCTATACTTCATGGTGACTCGCGCCCCTGCTAACAACTTGACGACCAACGAGTTCCAATAACACAAGGTGGTGGCCTACTGGATTGTCTGATTTCGAGCTTTCTCAGGACTCGTCCGACTCGCAGAATGGAAGCGCCGCAACAATGGAGGAGTTCCTCAACCAGGAGGAGGCTTCCAGTAAGCGCATAGCCCACGGTGACATCATCGATGGTGTCGTCGTCCGGGTCGATCCCGACGAAGTTCTGGTAGATGTCGGCTCGAAATCCGAAGGTGTCATCTCCAGCCGGGAGCTGGGGACCCGCGAGGCCGGAACGCCCGACCTGCACTCCGGTGACCACATTAAGGTCTTCGTGCTGCAGCCCGAAAACGAAGACGGCAACGTCGTCCTGTCGCTGCGCCGCGCCCGCGCCGAGTCCGTCTGGATCAAAGCGCAGGATCAGCAGGTCTCCGGCGAGATGATGGATGCCGAGGTCCGCGAGCAGAACAAGGGCGGCCTGATCGTCAACATCCTGGGTCTGCGCGGCTTCCTGCCGACCTCCCAGGTTTCCCGTACCTATAGCTCGAACCTCCAGGAGCTGGTGGGCCAGCGGATCGGCGTCAAGATCCTCGAGGTCAATCGCAAGCGCAACCGGCTGATCGTAAGCCAGAAGGCAGCCTTCGATGAAGACCGGGCACGCCAGCGGGGTGAGCTTTTCGAGAAGCTGAAGATCGGCGACGAGATCCAGGGCAAGGTGTCCGGGCTGACGACTTACGGCGCCTTCGTCAACCTGGGTGCCGCCGACGGCCTGATCCATATCTCCGAGCTCTCCTGGGACCGGGTCGCGAATGTCGGGGACGTGCTCCAGGTCGGACAGGACGTGCAGGTCAAGGTCATCAAGCTGGACCCGGAAACCTCGCGGATCTCCCTCAGCCTCCGCCAACTGGGCCAGGATCCGTGGGACCACATCGAAAAGCGCTTCCCGCCCGGCGCCATCGTCGACGGCGAGGTCACCAAGATCAAGAAGTACGGAGCCTTCCTGCAGATCGGCGATGGCATCGAGGGCCTACTGCACATCTCGGAGCTCGCCTGGGAGCACGTCGAACACACCGAGGATGTCGTCCAGGTTGGCCAGAAGCTGAAGGTGCGGGTGCTCCAGGCAGACCGAAGCCGGCGCCGCATCAGCCTCTCGCTCAAGCAGGCGGAAGAGCCGCCCCCGGGAGGCCGGGTCGACGAGACCGAGGTTTCCGACTACCCCGGAGAGATCGAGCGCGTGCCGCAGGCGGAACGCGAGCCGGTCTATGCGGAGGTCAGCGCCGCGCCGCAGGAATAGGGCCCCGACCCTACCCAAACGTCTCAAACGCTCGCCTGGCACCGACGTCTCAATCGCTGGTATGGCACCTAAAGCGCCACTCGCGAGGGGCGACGCCCCGAGCGCCGCTCGCCTGGGCCGACGGGCCCGCCCCAAAGGGGCAGGGAACCGGTTCGAGCACCTCCACAAAGGGGCAGTTGCCGGGGCTTTCGCTAAGCGATTATTAGATTCGGCGCGTATTCAAACTGAATTTGCGCTATGCTTCCGAGAACGATTGTTTAGGCCTACCCGAGCAGTGGTAACTCCCTAACGTCTCAGCAGACGGCCGTCGCCGCAGTTTCAGGCGGGAAGTCTTTAGAGAACCGGGTATCGTAATAGGAAGCAGAGAACTTAGTCGGAGGTTTTTGGTTGTACCCCTTTGAACGATTTACGGAGCGAGCGAAGAAGGTCCTGACGCTGGCCCAGGAAGAGGCCGAGCGCTCGCACCATTCTTATATCGGCACCGAGCACCTGCTCCTTGGTTTGCTGCGCGAGGGCGAGGGCCTCGCCGCCAAGGTGCTGAACAATCTCGGCGTCGAGATCAACAAGGTCCGCGCCACCATCGAGTCGGTGCTGGGCCGCAACGAACGCATCATCATTCAGCAGATCATCCCCACCTCCCGGGTGAAGAAGGTCATCGAGATCTCCTTCGAGGAAGCCCGCCGGATGGGGAACAACTACGTCGGCACCGAGCACCTGCTTCTCGGCCTTCTGATCGAAGGCGAAGGCATCGCCGCCCATGTCCTCGAGGACCTGGGGGCGAACCTGGAGAAGGTCCGCGGCGAGATCGACCGCTTGCTGCATGAGAGCGGCCTCGACGAAGAGGCGGCAACCGCGAAGAAGCCGTCAAAGACGCCGCTGCTCGACCAGTTCTGCCGTGATCTGACCGACCTGGCGGCGAAGAACACGCTCGACCCGGTGATCGGCCGCGAGACCGAGATCGAGCGCGTGGTCCAGATCCTGTCGCGCCGCACCAAGAACAACCCGGCGTTGATCGGCGAGCCCGGCGTCGGCAAGACGGCGATCGCCGAGGGCCTGGCCCAGCAGATCGTGCTGGGCAACATCCCCGAATCGCTACGCGGCAAGCGCGTGCTGACGCTCGACATGGGCGCGCTCGTCGC
>JALYYE010000238.1 GCA_030946735.1 Candidatus Dormiibacterota bacterium | reverse complement strand
CGATCACCCGTTACGAGAATGAGCTCGGCGTCGAGACCCGCCTGTACTTCGACATGGTCCAGTTGCTCAGCCAGCTTGGTGTGATGCCGGTTCCCGCCAAGAACTGACAACGACCCCGACCCGATTTCGGATCGTGACTGGAGAGCGGCGCCTGACGTGGGTGCCGCTCTTTTCCTGTGGATCGGCGCCAAATTGAAAAGGCCGGGGAACGTCTAATGTCAGGCTCCATCTTCTCGGATGAGGAGCGTCGCAGCGCTGAGGAGCTCCCGCCGCGTAAAAGGTTTGCGCAATCGGGTATTGGCCGAGGTGGCCAGTTCGGAGTTGCCGCTGACGACCAGGATCGGGATGGCCGCCGTCTCCGCATCGGACCGCAGGCGCGCGATCAGCTCGAGTCCGCCCATCGTCGGCATCATGACGTCCGTGATCACCAAGTCGGGCCGCATGGCCTTGATGGACGCCAGACCGATCAGGCCACTGCGCGCCTCGGTGACCTCGTGGCCGGCGCTCTCGAAGATCACCCGCATCATGTAGCGGATGTCGGGCTCGTCATCGACGATCAGAATCCTTGCCACCCGGTACTCCCGTCCCTCTTATGGATTTGCGGTTTCACGCAGGTGCGCGTTTGCTGCATTAGCTCAATCCAGCAGCCACGCCAACTCTCCGAGCAGGAGACGGGCCTTTGCCGATAGACTCCCGGATTGCAGGGCGCGGTGGGCCGCGACCTCTTCCGGAAAGCACTCGCTCAAGCGGCTAAGGTCGCCCTGGGTTGCCAGGGCCATCGAGCCAAACAGGCTCGTGGTGAACCCACTGACATACCGTCCGGGTCGGACGCGGTCGCGCAGGACATACGCCAGGCAACCTTTCTCCGCGGTCGAGAGATCGGCGCTCGTCAGCGCGCCATCGATCGCCCTTTGGATCATCGCATCGTCCTCGTGAAAAGCGGTGAGAACGGTAGCCATGGACATTGTCCTTTGAGACCTTCTAAGACCTCTTAGCCCAGCCGCCGGGCGGACCTCAGGTGGACATGCCATCGCGGACCCCAACGCCAGCCTTTGGCAGACAACTACCTAGTACCCCGTGGCGTTGGATCTAACTCCGTGTGGCAAACGCGAGACAATCTCACGCCAGGAAGCGCAGTTCGCGCGGTTGGCCGACAAGACCTAGGGGCAAGACCCACAGGATGTTGATCCACAATTTCGTATTTCTCATGTCCCTACCTCGTTTGCGTGCTCGACCGTCTGAGGGTCTTGCAGGGCCCAGGCCTAGATCTTGACTATCCAGATTGACATAGTCAACAATTTCCGGCAAAATGGCACGACCACAACGCAAGAGGGGAGGAAGACATTGCCCGCCGATCCGAACATCTCGCTCGCCGATCTTCGACAGCATCTCGGTGACTCCCGTCTCGCCATCGTCGACGTTCGTGCCCTCCCCGCGTACAACGGTTGGCGGTCGAGCGGGGCGGCTCGAGGCGGCCACATTCCCGGCGCCATTGCCTTTCCGAGCGCGTGGCTCGAGAGTGTCGATGAGCCCGAGGTCGAACGCCAGCTCCGTTCGAAGGGCATCCTTGCCAGCCGAGAAGTCGTCCTCTACGGTGATCGGCCGGAGGAGACCGTAGGCCTCACGACGAGGCTCGCCGAGTTAGGCCACGGCCACGTCCGGACCTACGAGGGCGGCTGGCCCGAATGGGCAGCCGACCAGACTCTGCCCGTCGACCGCCTGGCCAACTACCAGAAGCTCGTCCACGCAGACTGGCTTCGCCAGTTGCTCGGCGGGGGACGGCCGGAAGCCGCCCCGGCCGGCGCCTTCCGGGTTTTCCACGTCAATTTCGGCGTGCCGGAGGAGTACGAGGAGAATCACATTCCCGGCGCGCTCTATCTCGACACCAACCAACTGGAAAATCACAAAGACTGGAACCGCCGGACGCCGGACGAGCTCGAAGCGGCGCTGCGGTCGTTCGGGATCGCGCGCGATACCACGATCATCCTGTACGGCCGTGATACCGAGGGCCACGCCAACGAGAAGTGGCCGGGACGTCGAGCGGGACAGATCGCCGCCTGCCGCGCGGCGCTTATCCTCCGCTATGCGGGCGTCGACGACATCCGCCTCCTCGATGGCGGCTACGATCACTGGGTCCAGGCCGGGAACCCCGTCGAAAAGGTCCTTAATCAGCCTGACCCGGTTGCGTCGTTTGGTGTCCAGATACCGCTACGCCCTGAGGTCATCATCGATATCGGCGAGGCCAAGCAGATCCTGGCGGACCAGGAGCACGCCGCCCTGGTCAGTGTCCGTACCTGGCGGGAGCAGATTGGCGCGGTGAGCGGCTACAACTACATCGAGCCGGCGGGCCGTATCGCGGGTGACGTCTGGGGGAATTGCGGCTCCGACGCTTATCACATGCAGCATTACCGCAACGTCGACAACACCATGCGTGCCTATCCGGAGATCGCCGCTAACTGGAACGATGCCGGTATTACACCGGATAAATGGGTGTCCTTCTACTGCGGCACCGGCTGGCGCGCCGGCGAAACCTGGTTTTACGCCTACCTCATGGGCTGGCCGCGCATCGCCGTCTACGACGGCGGGTGGTTCGAGTGGAGTCAGGATCCGATCAACAACCCCATCGAGGTGGGGGAGCCGGTCGCGGTCTAGGGCGGCTCTCAGTCCGGCTTCAACTCGGCGCGTAGAAGACCCGGACGGATTCAGGAAGGGATGCCACCAGCTCATCGGGAAGCACCGGGGCCGAACGCGAGCGGCCCAGCGTCTCGACGACAAATTCATCGACCCACTGCCGGGCGAGTTGCATCACGGGCACAGGAGGCATCCCCGCCAACTGAAGGAGCTCCTCGCGCGTGTTGAGGAGGGCCTCGAGGTCCTCGAGGTAGCGTTGCCCCCGCTCTTTCATGAGATCCAGAATCTGCGTGGCGTCACCGTTCGATCGGGTGGCCTCCCCGTGTTGGCCCTTGAGACATGCCAGGTCGTCGACAAACGCTTGTGCCAGCGGCATGATCTGCGCCCGCAGCTTCTGGATGTTCCGAATTCGTTCCGCGCCGATCCTCTGGACCCACTCCTGCCGCCCCTTAGCGTCGCCGAGCTGGCAGGCGCCATAGTAGTGGCCGGTTGCGCCGGGGAGCTGCTTTGTCTCCAGATGGCGACACGACCAGATGGTGCGGAGCGGTCGGTCATTGGAGTCGACCACGATGGCATGCCGTGTCTGGTACGTGGGGCAATCGTTGAAGTCGGCCGTAAACGGCTTCGGATACGGGCAGGCATCGCTCGGTCGTACTGACATCCCGGTCCTCACAACTTACGCATTATCTGCTCATTTTCCTTCGAGAAGCACAGCATAGGGTAGAAGGAGAGGCTTTGGCAAGGGGACACAGATTAGCTCGAGCTAACATGTGTATAGGTATTGCAGAATCGTGTGCGCGGCCTTCATACTAGGGAGCCGTGGGTGCCGGCGGTGAGCAGCCTGTCTTCAGCATCGGCGCGGTCGCGCAGATGCTGGACGTTCCGGCGTCCACGCTTCGGGCCTGGGAAGAACGCTATGGGGTCATCGTTCCGCATCGGAGCGGCGGCTCCCAGCGCCTCTACTCGCGCAACCAGCTAGAGCTGCTCCGATTCGTGAAACGGCAGATCGAGTCCGGCATGAGCGCGGCCGACGCTCACCGCGTGCTCAGCCAGGAGCTGGCATCCGGACGGCTTCCCTCAGACGGTGAGGGCGAGAAGGAGGAGCTTCGTCCGCTGGTCCTGATTGCCGAGCGCGACCAGTATGCCGCCGAATTGTCCGAGTACTTTCTGCGCACGGAGGGCTACGAGGTGGCGACTGCGCTGGATGCCATCCAGGCCCGGCTGCAGTTCGAAGAGCGCTCGCCTGACCTGGTGGTGCTGGACCTCTTGATCTCGGGCGGCGCCGGCTTTCGCCTCTGCCGCGAATTTACGGGGAGGGTCGGCACCCGCGTCCTGGCGATCTCCGCCCTGGACAGCGCTGACGAGGCCCTGCAGGCCGGGGCCAGCGCCTTTCTCACCAAGCCGATCGAGCCGCTGCAGCTCATCTCGACCGTACGCGACCTGCTTGGGACCAGCGCGCTGGCTCGTTCGGCCAACAAGGCGCGGGTCACGTGACGGCGCGCCTGTCGAGCGGCCAGGCACGATTGGATGGGATCCTCCATGGCGGTCTTCCGGCGAACGCGATCAACCTGATCATCGGCGCACCCGGCAGCGGCAAGACGATCCTGACCGAGCAGTACATGTTTTGCAATGCCACGGACGAACGGCCGGGGTTGTATCTGTCAACCGTCTCCGAGCCGTTCGACAAGATCATCCGCTATGGCCAATCACTCGAATTCTTCGATGCCGGCGCGATCGGCAAGCGCGTTCTTTACGAGGACCTGGGCGCGCCGCTGGGGGATGAGGGCTTGCCGGGCGTGCTGGCCAGGGTCGACGCCCTGATCAAGGAGCATCACCCTGGGCTGGTCGTCATCGACAGCTTCAAGGCCCTCCACGCCTTCGCGAGCGGTCCCGGCGAGTTTCGGCGCTTCCTTCACGATCTTGCCGGTCGCTTGACGGCCATGGCCGCCTCATCATTCTGGGTTGGCGAATACGACGCATCCGACGCTACCGACGCGCCCGAGTTCGCGGTGGCCGACGCCATCGTCGCCCTCAGCATCAGGCGGATTTCGGAGCGTCAGACTCGAGTCTTGCAAGTCCTCAAGCTGCGCGGGAGCGGCTTCGCGCCCGGGGAGCACGCCTACCGTATTACCGCCGCCGGCCTGGATGTGTTCCCTCGGCTGGCGGATTCACTGGACGGCTCGGAGTATGCCCTTGGCAGCAAGCGGCAATCCACGGGGGTGGACGCCCTCGATGAGCTGCTCGGAGACGGGTACTGGCCCGGGTCGACGACCCTGGTCTGCGGCCCGTCAGGGGTGGGTAAGACCCTCATCGGTCTGCACTTCATCTTCCAGGGCGCCAAGCGCGGCGAGCCCGGTGTCATCGCAACACTCCAGGAGAATCGTACGCAGCTCTCCCGAATCGTCGAAGGATACGGCTGGTCCCTCGGTAACGAAGGCGTCCACCTGATGGCCCGCTCTCCCGTCGACGTCTACATCGATGAGTGGGTGTACGAGCTTCTGGAGCTGATCGACAAGACCGGTGCGAAGCGTATCCTGATCGACAGCCTCGCCGATCTTTTTTTCACCATTGGGGATCCAGTCCGGTTCCGCGAATGGATGTACTCCCTGATGCAACGCCTGGCGCGAAAGGGTGTCAGCCTGTTGATGACGCTCGAGGTGCCCGAGCTGTTCGACGTGGTCCGCATATCGGAGCACGGCATGTCCCACCTGTCCGATAATGTGCTGCTGCTTCAATACGTCCGAACCGATTCACGCATCACGCGAGCCCTGACCGTCCTCAAGACCAGAGCCAGTCACCACGAACCCGAGGTGCGGTCTTATGAAATCTCGAAGGAAGGGATTGTGCTAGGCCCTCCACTGGCGGAACTCGCCCCGGCCCCCGCGTGATCAGCGCGGCGAGGCTCGGTGACGTCGTGCCAGGGCGTCGAGCACGGCGGCGAGGCTGAGTCCGCGCTCGCGCAGCAGCACGCTGGTGTGAAACCAGAGGTCGGCCACTTCGTGGGTCAACGCCTCGTCGCTTTCTCCCGCGCCGGCGAGTAGAACCTCGACCGATTCCTCTCCGACCTTGCGGAGGATTGCGGCGCGCCCGCCGTCGAACAGCTTCGCGGAGTAGGACCCCGCGGGTCGTTGCGCCTCTCGGTCGCGCAGGGTCGCATCGAGCTGGTCGAGGATCGTGGCGGGCTCGGCAAAGCAGGCGCGTCGGCCCGTATGGCATGCCGGGCCGGAGGGATGAACCGACAGCAGAAGCGCGTCCGCATCGCAGTCCGCCTGGATCCCCTCGACGTGGAGCACGTTGCCCGAGGTCGCCCCTTTGTGCCAGAGCGCCTGCCGGCTGCGGCTCCAGAAGTGTGCTTCGCCGCTCTCGACCGTGCGCACCAGCGCCGCCCGGTCCATGTAGGCGACCATCAAGACGGTGCCGGTTGCCTGATCCTGGGCGACGGCGACGATCAAGCCGCGTTCGTCGAATGCGAGGCTCGCGACTTCTGGCGCGTTCATCGGCGCACGGCGATGCCGTGACCGGCCAGGTAGGCCTTGGTCTGCGGGATGGGAAAGGCGCCACTGTGGAAGATGGAGGCAGCCAGCGCGGCATCCGCCTTCCCTTCGGTGAGCACCGCGACGAGATCTTTTGGGTGACCGGCGCCGCCGGACGCGATCACCGGGATCTGCACGGCGTCGACCACGGCGCGCGTCAACTCGAGGTCGTAGCCGGCCCGCGTCCCGTCGGCATCGATGCTGGTCAGCAGGATCTCGCCGGCACCCCGCCGTTGGGCTTCGATCGCCCAGCCGACCGCGTCGAGCGCTGTCGACGTCCTCCCTCCATGGGTGAAGATCATCCAGGTGCCGTCGACGCGTTTCGCATCGATCGCCACCACGATGCATTGCGAACCGAATGCGCGGGCCCCTTCCGTGATCAGCTCCGGCCGCTGAATCGCCGCCGACTGGATTGAGACCTTGTCCGCGCCGGCTCTTAACAAGGTCCGGATCTCATCGACGTCGTGAATACCGCCGCCCACCGTGAGGGGAATGAAGACCTCGTGCGCCGTCCGCTCGACGAGGTCGACCAGCGTCGCCCGGCCTTGCGGTGTCGCGTCGATGTCGAGGAAGGCGAGCTCGTCCGCGCCGTCTTCGGAATAGGTCCTCGCCAGGGCCACCGGATCGCCCTGATCGCGCAGCTCCTGGAAGTGCCTTCCCTTCACCACCCGTCCGTGGGCGGTGTCGAGACAGGGGATGATCCGCTTGAGCAACATGGAGCTACCTAGGCGGCTGCCTCTTTGTCGGCGAAACGCAGGAAGTTCTCGAGCAGCCGTAATCCGGCGCTCCCGCTTCGCTCGGGATGGAACTGCACGCCGACCAGGCCCTGGCGGGCGATTGCGCTGACGAAGGGCGCTCCGTGGGTCGTTTCGCTGGCAGCGACCGCAGGGTAGCGAGGCACGACCACGTAGGAGTGCACGAAGTAAAAGGCCTCACCATCCATGCCCTCCAGCACCGGGTGCGGACGGACGCGTTCGAGCGTGTTCCAGCCAACGTGGGGCAGCTTCTCCCGCGTCCTCAGCCGTTCCACGGTGCCGGGAAGGACCCGCAGGCAAGCCGCGCCGTCCTCGGCACTCCAATCGAAGAGCAGCTGCATCCCCAGGCATATCCCGAGGAATGGGACCCCGTTGCGAATGGCCGCGATCACTGCTGTGTCGAGGCCGCGGTCCCGCAGCCCGGCCATCGCTGGGGCGGCCGCTCCGACCCCGGGAAAGATGATGGCTCGCGCCTGGACCAGTTGGTCAGGGGTCGATACGATGGCGCAGGTGGCGTGCAGACGCGCCAGCGCATTCTCCACGCTGCGCAGGTTGCCGGCGCCGTAGTCGATGAGGGCGATCACTTCGTGCTCGCGCTCCGGCCCTGCAGTAATGGATCCACGTTGCACGCCTGGCGCAGGGCGCGGGCGAGCGCCTTGAAGGTCGCTTCGGCCAGGTGATGGTCGTCGCGTCCCGAGGCGATGACGTGCAAAGTCACGCCCCCGCGCAACGCAAAGGTCTCCAGGAAATGGGGCACCAGCGTCGCCGGCAGCGAGCCGATCATCACGGCGCGAAGCGGCACGTCGATCATCGCGTAGCCACGGCCGCCGCAGTCGAGCGCAACGGTCGCGCGGCTTTCATCGAGCGGCACGATGGCGTCGCCGAAGCGGGCGATGCCGGATCGATCGCCGAGCGCCTCGGCGAGTGTTTCCCCCAGAACGATGGCAACGTCTTCGACCGTGTGATGGGCATCGACCTCCAGGTCGCCGCGAGCTTTCACTTCGAGGTCCAGGCGGCCGTGCACGGCCAGGGCGCGCAACAGGTGGTCGAGAAACGGAATGCCGGTAGCGACCTCCGCGGTGCCACCGCCGTCGAGAGTGAGGCGGACGGACACGTCGGTCTCCTTGGTCTGCCGCTGTCGTACAGCGAAACGCTCAGCCGGCATGGCGCCTCCAATCCGTAATCCCGTCCACCAGGCGCGCGTTCTCCTCAGCGGTCCTCACCGTGATCCGGATGAATTCGGCGAGCGGGGACGTGCTGGGAAAAGTCCGCACCACGAGCCCGCGACGCAGGAGCCAGGGAGCGGCCCCCTCGCCGGTGCGGACCAGCAGAAAGTTCGCCGCTGAAGGATGCACGGGCAGGTCCAGGCCAGTCAGGTCGCGCAACAGCGTCTCGCGACACTCGACGATGCGCGAGACGCGCTGGCGCATGGCTGACTGGTTGCGCAGCGCCCGAGCGCCGAGCGCTTCGGAGACCACGCTGACGCTATCGGGAGGGCGGACGCGGCGGAGCGCCGCGCTGATGAGCGGCCCGGCGAGGGCATAGCCGACGCGCACGCCGGCGAGCCCGAACGCCTTGCTCAGCGTGCGGATCAACACGAGGTTGGGAAAGCGTGCCAGCAGCGAAGCGGAGGTAGCTCCGGAAAACTCGAAGTAGGCTTCATCGACGGCGACCACGCCTGCTGTTTCCTCCGCCAGCCTCGGGATGAAATCGGCCGGCAGAAGCTCGCCGGTAGGGTTGTTCGGATTGCAGAGCCAGGTGAGGCGGGCGTGGCGTGCGCTGAGCAGAAATCGGTCCTGGTCCATGTCGAGGCCAGCCGCCGGCACGGCCTCCACGCGGCCGCCCGCCATCTCGCTGACGATCCGAAACATGGCATAGGTGGGACGCGAAAGGACAACCGGATCGCCAGCCCCCACGTAGGCTTTCGCCACCAAGTCCAGGAGCTCATCGGCGCCCGCTCCGACCGTGATCTGCTCCAGTGGCACTCCCGTGTACTCGGCGAGCTCATCCGCCAGCATCGCGTAGCTGGTATCCGGGTACTCGTTAAGCGGCAGGTCTTCCAGGTCGCTCAGCGAGGCGCCCGGCCAGGGTGTCGTGTTCGTGTCGAAGCGGACCACGTCAGCCTCAGCCACGCCGGCCTGGGTCGCGATGCGCGCGCTGGGCGGCTCCCACTCGTAGGGCTGCATGGCCATGATCGCGCCTCGTGGGAGCGGACTATTCAGCGGCGGAAAGGCGACGGACTCGGTCACCCGAGCGCGGACGGAATCGCGGTGTCCGATCAGCCGCTCGGCTCCGGCGATGGCATCGACCACGCGCTCGAGGCGGTGCAGGCCATCGCGGTCGAGCGACTGTACCTGCATGGTGCGGCCGAAGGCGTCCACGCCGAGCGCGCTGAAGGAGCGGCTGCCGCCACCCGTCGGGAGCACATGGTTGCCACCGGTTGCGTAGTCACCCGCCGCGGCAGGCGCATAGGGTCCGAGAAACACGGATCCCGCCGCGAAGATCTGAGGCAGCCACCGATCGGGTTCGATACAAGCGAGCGTCAGGTGCTCAGGGGCGAAGTCATTGGCGAACGCGATCGCCGCCTCCATCGTCGTCACGTTCAGCACCTGGACCTGCTTGCTCAGCTCACCGCCGACCAGCTTCCGCACCTCGGTGGCAAGAGTGGGGTCGGTGCTGATGAGGATTGCACGGGCATCGGGCGCGTGCTCCGCCTGCGCCCGCAGGTCGGCCGCCACCCAGGGCGCGGGAACGGACCCATCGGTCAGGACGAGGATCTCGGACGGTCCGGCCGGCATGTCGACAGCCACCTCACCGAACACCGCAAGCTTGGCGGCGGTCACGTAGGCATTGCCGGGCCCAAAGATCTTGTCGACCCGGCCAACCGACTCGGTGCCGTACGCCAGGGCCGCGATCGCCTGGGCGCCCCCAATGGCGTGGATCTCTGTCACGCCCGCGAGGGCGGCAGCGGCAAGGATCGCGGGTGCGACCTGCCCATCGCGCTGTGGCGGTGAGCACATGACAACTTCCGGGCAGCCGGCAAGTCGGGCAGGGATCGCAAGCATCAGCACGGAGGACGGGTAGACGGTTCGCCCGCCCGGGACATAGATCCCGACGCGGCGGAACGGACGCCACTCCCGCCAGACCCGGACACCGCGCACGACGTCCACCGGCTCCTCCTGGAAGCGCTGCGCGCTGTGGACCGCCTGAATGTTGGCGGCCGCGACCTCCAGAGCGCTCCGCAGTCCGCGATCGAGCTTGTCCAGCGCCGCCGCGATGGCCTGGCTGGAAACGCGGGTCTGTTGAAGTCGCACGCCGTCGAACCGCTCGGTCAGTTCGAGGAGCGCGGCATCGCCTCGTCGCTGGACGTCGCCTAGCAGCGCGCGCGTCTGTGATCGCACTTCCTCGGGCACCGCTTGCCGCTCGACAAGCAAGCGGTAGGCGGCTGTCCCCCGTGTAGGGAGGACGTCAACCGCGATCATGGGATGAGCTTCTCGATCGGCATCACGAGAATGGACGTCGCGCCGACCGCCTTCAGCGGGCCGAGCAGAGTCCAGACCGCGTCGGCATCCACGACGGCGTGGACCGCGATCATCGCCGGGTCGGCCAGCGGCATGACGGTTGGCGACTGCATCCCCGGGATCACGTTCCTGATCAGCTGGAGCGCATCCGCGGGCGCGTTCATCATCACATACTTCTTGCGCCGCGCGGCGATGACGCTGGCGAGCATTGTCTCGAGCTGGCTCCTGCGTTCGGCCTTGTCAGGGCTCAGCCGGGGATTACTGATCAGCTGGGCCTCGGATTCGAGGATGGTCTCGATGGCGCGCAGGCCGTTCACGGCGAGGGTGCTGCCCGTCGAGACCAAATCGACGATCGCGTCCGCGACGCCGAGCAAGGGAGTGATCTCGACAGCCCCGCTGATCTCGATCAGGTCGACGGGGACCTTGTGTTCCTTGAAGAATCGTGCCGTGGTACGAGGATGCGAGGTCGCCACCGGCCGGCCGGCCAGGTCGCTGAGCTGCTGGAACGGTCGCTCTTCCGGAACGGCCACCCGCAGCCGGCAGTGGCCAAAGCCCAGGGCCATGCATTGTATGACCGGGCTCCCCCGCTCTTCGACCAGGTTCGAGCCGGTGATCCCGAGGTCGACGACGCCGTCCCC
>JALYYE010000234.1 GCA_030946735.1 Candidatus Dormiibacterota bacterium | reverse complement strand
GCCTATTTCGTCGCCACCGAGCGCGGCTGCAACGTCGACCAACCCCGCAACCTGGCAAAGAGCGTCACCGTAGAGTAGGACCGTGACGCCTCGGGTCGGCGTGGATGTGGCGGCGATTCCGCGCATTGCGGAGGCCCAGAAGCGGTTCGGCGACCGATTCCTTCACAAGTTCCTCAGCGACCGGGAAATCGACTACTGCGGCGGCAGCGCCGAACGCTGGGCGGGGCGCTGGGCCGCGAAGGAAGCGATCGGCAAGGCGATGCCGACCGGAGTTCCGCGGCCGCGGATGTGCGATGTCGAGATCCTTCCCAGCGACGACGGCCGGCCGCACGTGCGGGTCGCGCCAGCCACCACGCTGACCGGGCGCGATATCGACGTCAGCATCGCGCACGACGGGCACTTCGCGGTCGCCGTCGCCGTGATCCCCGAGGCTGAGGCTATCCAGCCACCTGGCGCGCTGCCGGATGGGTTCCGTCTGCCGGCCCGCCCGCGTGACGGGCACAAGGGCATGTTCGGGACGGTCGTCGTGCTGGCAGGATCCCAGGGCTTTACCGGTGCCGCTTACCTCGCCAGCATGGGAGCAGCCCGCTCGGGTGCGGGCATCGTCCGGCTGCTGGTGGCGCAGTCGATTTACCCGATCCTTGCCCAGAAGTGCACTGAAGTCATCGTGGGGCCGGTCCCGGAGATCTCTCCGGGGGTGGTGGGACACTCGTCCCTCAGCGGCATCCTACGCGGCTTTGCCGGTGCCGACGCCGGTGTCATCGGCCCCGGGCTCGGCCGCGATGCCTCGACTCGCCGCCTGGTCGAGGATCTCGTTCCGCGGGTCGCGGCGCCGCTGGTGCTCGATGCGGACGCGCTCAACGTGCTCGCCGAGCACCGGACCATCCTGCCGCGCCTGTCGCCGCAGATCGTCCTCACGCCCCATCCGGCCGAATTCGGGCGCCTGGCCGGCCTGGAGACGTCCGCGGTGCAGCAGGACCGCCGCGGGATCGCTTCCCGCTTTGCCAAGGTGTGGAACAAGGTGGTGGTGCTCAAGGGTGCCGGCACGATCATCGCAGCGCCGGACGGGCGCGTCACCCTCAACCCCATCGCCACCCCGGCGCTGGCCTCCGGTGGAACCGGCGACGTCCTGGCCGGGCTGATCGGCGGGCTGATGGGCCAGAAGCTGCCTCCGTTCGAGGCCGCGGTCACCGGCGTACACCTGCACAGCCTCGCCGGGATGGACCTCGAGGCATCGCTGGGTCAAGCAGGCGTGCTCGCGTCCGATCTCCTGCCGCAGCTCCCGCGCGTCATGGAGCGCTTGCGCTGACGGAACACGGCGCAACGAAGTGGGCTGACGTCGATCCGTCAGCGATCACCCACAACACCGCCCTCATCAAGCAGCTCGTCGGTGAGAAGACGGCGGTGATGGCGGTGGTGAAGGCGGACGGCTACGGCCACGGCGCAGTCCCATCGGCACGGGCGGCGATTGCGGGCGGCGCGACCTGGCTGGCGGTGTCCTCCGTAACGGAGGGGATCGAGTTGCGCAAGGCGGGAATCCACGAGCCGATCCTCAACCTCGGGTACACGCCGCCGTCGGCGCTTTCGGCGGCGGTCGCCGCGAAGCTGGCGCTGACCGTCTACGACCGCGCGGGCCTGGCGCTACTCAAGACGGCGGCAACCGAGATCGGCGTCCATGTCAAAGTCGACACCGGGATGCACCGGCTCGGCGCCTCGCCCGAGGATGCGGTCAGGCTGGCCGTCGAGGTCCACGGCGACGCCAACCTGCGACTGGAAGGGTTCTGGACCCACTTCGCCGACGCGGACCGAGACCCGGCCTTCACCAGAGAACAGTTGCACACGTTTCTCGACTCCCGCTCCGCCCTGATCCGGGCGGGCGTCACCGGCTTCCTCAGCCATGCCGCCAACTCGCCCGGGCTTCTCCGCTTTCCTGAGGCGCGCCTGGACCTGGTTCGTGCCGGCCTCATCATCTACGGCGTTCGGCCCGTTCGGAGCTGGGCCGACCTGCCGGGGCTGCGCCGGGCGCTTCGCTGGCAAACTGTCGTGACCAATGTCGTCGCGGTGCCGGTGGGCGAGAGCGTCGGCTACGGACGCAAGTTCATCGCCCGCGAGCCCGCCAGAGTCGCGACCATCGCGGTTGGGTATGCCGACGGCCTGCATCGTCGGGCATCGGATGGCGGCCGCGCGATCGTCCGTGGCGTCGCCGTCCCGATCGCCGGCACCATCAGCATGGACCAGGCGGCACTCGACATCCGTGCCGTTCGCGACGTCGAGGTTGGTGACGTTGTGACGTTGATCGGCGAGGAGGGCGGTGCCACCTTAACGGTCGACGACCTCGCCGAGGCGTCGGGCACCATCTCGTACGAAGTCCTCTGCGCGATCTCGGACCGGGTCCCGCGCCGATACCTATAATCTATGTGGCCCTAGCGGAGCGGAATGCGCTGAGAAAGTCGGTTCGCCGGCTGACGCTGGAACCTGATCAGGTAACACCTGCGGAGGAAAGGGGCTCGAGCATTCCGCTACTGCCGGGACGCAGCATCTATGGGAGTAGCCGAGCAACGACGTGAGCGACTCGCGGGCATGCGCCTCTACCTGATCACGGGCGATCAGGGCAATGAGGTCGAGACCGCGCGGGTGGTGGGGGCCGCGCTCGAGGGCGGCGTCGACGTCGTCCAGCTGCGCAAGAAGACGATGCCGAAGGGTGAGCAATACGCCATCGCCTTGGCGCTTCGTCGCCTGACGCTGCTCCACGATGCCCTCTTCATCGTCAACGATCATGCCGACATCGCGGTCGCGGTGGATGCGGATGGGGTCCACCTGGGCCAGGACGACCTGCCGCCTTCCGTCGTTCGCGCGCTTCCGGGCTTCCAGGGGCGCCTGATCGGACGCTCGACCCACAGCCTCGAGCACGCGAGAGCCGCGATCGAGGAGGGTGCCGACTACATCGCCGTGGGTCCCGTCTATCCAACTCCGACCAAGGCGGGCCGCCCCGCCGTCGGCACCGGTCTCGTCGCCGGCGTTGCCGCCTTTGTCGACCGCCCCTGGGTCGCCGTGGGCGGGATCGACCTGGAGAACGCGCCCAAGGTGGTCGCGGCCGGGGCCCAGGCGGTTGCCGTGGTCCGCGCCGTGTATGACGCGCCGGATCCAGCGGAGGCTGCCCGCCGCCTTCACGAGCTGATTGCCACCCGGTTGGTGGTGGCGCACCGATGAGTCAGGTGACGGTCACACTCAACGGCAAACCGCGGAAGGTCCCTGATGGCGTGAGCCTGCTCGAGCTGCTCAAGGAGCTTGACGTGCAGCCGTCTCGGGTCGTCATCGAACACAATCGTGAGATTCGGCGGCGCGACGACTTTGAAAAGACCCAGGTGCACGCCGGCGATGAGCTGGAGCTCGTCTACTTTGTGGGTGGCGGATCAGCTGACGATGCCCTCGTCGTTGGAGGCCGTCCCTTGCGTTCGCGGCTGATCCACGGCACCGGCAAATTCGCCTCGAACGAGGAGCTCGCTCGCTGCCTCGAGGCCGCCCAACCAGACATGATTACGGTCGCCATCCGCCGCCTGAACCTCGAGGGTGGCCGATCCGAGCTCGAGGGCATCGACCTGCGGCGCTACACGCTGCTTCCAAATACCGCGGGCGCGACCACCGCGGAGGCGGCCGTGCGGCTGGCCCGCCTGGCGCGCGCCGCCGGTTTCTCGGACTTCATCAAAGTGGAGGTCATCGGCGACGAAGACACCCTGCTGCCTGATCCGCAGGGAACGCTCGAGGCGACCCGCCAGCTGGTCAAGGAAGGCTTCATGGTGATGGCCTACACCAGCGACGACGTGGTGCAGGCGATCAGGCTCTACGAGGCGGGGGCAGCGGCGGTGATGCCCGGCGCCGCGCCCATCGGCACAACGCTCGGGCTGCAAAACCTTCTGAACTTGGAGCTCATCGTCAGCAAGGTCAAGGTGCCCGTCATCGTCGACGCGGGTCTCGGGGTTCCCTCCGAGGCCGCGCGGTGTCTCGAGATCGGCGCCGCCGCCGTCCTGGTCAACACGGCGATCGCCCGGGCGCAGAATCCCCCGGAGATGGCGCGCGCCTTCGCCGAAGCGGTCGTGGCGGGCCGCCGGGCGTTCAGGGCGGGCCGGGCGCATATCGGGCTGAAAGCCGTCGCCAGCAGCCCAGTCGAGGGTCTTCCCGTATAGCTCGTCCCGTCGCGCGCCGGCCGCGGACGCTTGCGGACCTTGGCGAGCGCGGACTGCTGCGATCGATCGCTCGTTATCTCGATCCGTCGTCACGGACGCTCCTGGTTGCGGCGCCAAACGACGACGCGGCGGTGTGGCGCGGCGATCCATTCGTGGTCGCGACCACCGACACCATGGTCGAGGAGATAGATTTCCGCCTGCAATGGCCGGGGGTTGGTTTCCGAACGCTCGGCCGGCGGCTGATCTCGATCAACCTGAGCGACCTGGCCGCGATGGGCGCGGAGCCGCGGTATGCCCTTGTCTCGCTGGCGCTGCGCGGCACGCTTCCGGTGGCGGATGTCCGCCGCCTCTACCAGGGGATCGTGGAACAGGCACGACGCTTCAGCTGTGCGATCGCCGGAGGAGACGTGAGCGGGACATTGGGACTGCTCACATTGACGGCCACGCTGATCGGCCGGCTCGACTCGGGCCGGTCGGTGCTCAGGCGCGGGGGGGCACGACCGGGCTGGCTCCTCGCGGTCACCGGGACGCTCGGCGGCGCCGCCGCCGGGCTGCGACTGCTCGAATCAGGTCGCAGCCCCGAGAGTCGCATCGAGCGGGGATGGGTCTCCGCGCAGCTCGATCCGGTACCGCGCGTTATCGCCGGGCGCGTGCTGGTCGATGCGGGGATCAGGGTCGGCGGCGACATCAGTGACGGCTTATATCGCGAGGTCGAACGATTGGTCGATGGCAGGGACCTGGGGGCTACGATCGACGTCGAGCGTCTTCCGCTGGCGCGAGGCCTGGAGCGCAAGCAATGGGCCCTCGCCGTCAAGGACTCCGAGGACTTCGAGTTGATCTGCGCCGCACCCGCGGCGCGCATAGCCGCCGCCCGGCGTGTCCTGGAGCGCATCAAGCTTCCATTGACGGTTGTCGGCGAGATCGACGATCGGCCGGGCATCCGGCTGCGAAACGGCACGCGGCTGGAAAGGCTCGAAGGAGCCGGGTATGAACACTTTCGTTGACACAGCGTCGGCGGAGGCGACTCGCGAGGTCGGTCGTCGCCTCGGCCAGGTCGTTGAGGCTGGCGATGTCATCGCCCTCGAAGGTGAGTTGGGCGCCGGAAAGACGGAGCTTGTCAAGGGCATCGCCGAGGCGCTCGGCGTCACAAGCGGTGTGCACAGCCCGACCTTCGTCCTGCACCACCGCTACCAGGGTCGCCTTCTCATCGAGCACTACGACCTCTATCGTCTGGAGGGCATGACCTGGGTGGACACCGGTCTCGATGAACCGGCCCCGGACGCCGTCACCGTCATCGAATGGCCGGATCGCGCCAGCGTGCTCGACGACTGGGCGACGATCCGTATCGGATTGACCAGCACGGCCGAGACGCGGCGCCGTTTGACTCTCCTTCATGGGCCCGACCGGATCCGGGCAGTCTTCATCAATGCGCCTGGCGATTGATACCTCGGGCGTCGACCAGGCCCTGGTGGTCCTCGACGGTCGCCGGCTGCTGGCGGCCGACGACTGGGTCCGGGATCGGGCGGATCCCCCCGCGCTGGCCCGCCTCGACGCGGTCGTGAAACGGGCCGGCGGCAAGCCCGACGATCTGGAGGCCGTCGTGGCGGCGCGTGGCCCGGGGTCGTTTACGGGTCTTCGGGTCGGCCTTTCGCTGGCGGCCGGGCTGGCCTATGCGCGGCATATCCCCCTGTACGTCGCCGACAGCCTGGCGATCCTCGCTCGCCGAGCCAGCGGCGATCCGGCCACCGTGGCGCTGCGCGACGCGGGACGTCGGGAAGTCTATGCCTGGCGGGTAGGGGAGGCGCCCCGCCGGCTGCCTGTGGATGAGCTTGGTGGCTGGCTGGCAGCCGGCGCCCGGGTCATCGCCGAGCCGGCCGGCAGCCTGGCGGGCTGGGTCCCGGGAATGGCCCATCTCGAGCTGCTCTCGAGTGACCGGCGGCCGCTGAGCGCGGCGCTGCTCGACGCCGCCATTTGGACGTTCGAGTCTCAAAAACCGCTGCGATATGATGAAGTGCAGGCGCTCTATGTTCAGCCCGCGGCCGCGGAGGAGCGCAAAAGGAAGGCCCCATGATGCAGCTGAAGTCCCGAACGCTCGTCGACGCCATGCGCGAAGAGGATATTCCCGAAGTGCAGGCGATCGAGCGCCAGATCTTTCCGACACCCTGGCCGCGCAACGCCTACTACCGCGAGCTCCATCACAACCGCTCGGCCTACTATCTCGTACTCCGCCGGGACGAGGAGATCGTCGGCTATGCCGGCCTCTGGAAGATGAGCGACGAGGCCCACATCACCACCGTCGGCGTACGCGCGAATCAGCAGGGTAAGGGTTACGGGCACGCCCTCATGGCGGCATTGATCCAGCGCGCCTACCAACTGGGTTCGCGCTGGCTGACGCTCGAGGTCCGGCCTTCCAACGAGGTCGCCGTCCGCCTCTACGAAAAGTTCGGCTTCAAGGTGATCGGTCGCCGCCGTGGCTACTACACCGACAACAACGAGGATGCGATCGTGATGTGGTCGGACTCAATCCAGGCGCCGGGCTTCAAGAAGCGCTTCAGCGACATCCTCCAAACGCTCGAGATCGAAGGGCTCGACAGCAGCACACCGAAGTAGCCCAGACGAACCGGCGCGTCCTGGCGATCGAGACCTCCTGTGATGAAACCGCGGCGGCGGTGATCGCCAGCGGCCCGCGGTTGCTGTCGAATGTCATTCGCTCCCAGGATGAGCTGCACGCGCCCTACGGTGGCGTAGTGCCGGAGATCGCCGCGCGCGCCCATCTGCAGACGCTGGTCCCGGTGATCGAGCGGGCACTGGAGAACGCGTCCACGCGCTGGGAGCAGATCGACGGTGTCGCAGTGACAAAAGGTCCTGGCCTGATCGGCTGCCTGCTGGTTGGCGTCAACCTCGGGCAGGCGATCGCCTGGGCTCGCAAGCTGCCGGTGATAGGCGTCAGCCATCTCGCAGCGCACATCTTCGCCGCGCTGCTCGAGGAGCCCGACCTCCGTCCGCCGGCGCTCGGGCTGGTGGTGTCCGGCGGTCACAGCGACCTGGTCCGCTGGCAGGCGGACGGCAGTATCACGGTCATCGGCCGAACACTCGACGATGCGGCGGGGGAGGCCTTCGATAAGGGCGCGCGCATCCTCGGCCTGCCGTTCCCCGGCGGCCCGGCGATCGACGCCCTGGCAGCGACTGGCGATCCCCGAGCGGTTCGCTTTCCGCGACCCCGCGCCCCTGGCCTCGACTTCAGCTTTAGCGGTGTCAAGACCGCGCTTCTTTACGAGGTCCGCAAGCGCACGTCGATCTCAGACCAGGCACGCGCCGACCTGGCCGCCAGCTACCAGGAAGCGATCGTCGATGCCCTCTTGCAACGCGTCGAGGCCGCCCAGGCTGGCGATCCCGCGCCGACCATCGTGCTCGGCGGCGGCGTCGCGCGTAACCGACGGCTGCGCGAGGCGGCTCGGTCGCGACTGGGAACGAAAGCGCATCTTGTGATTCCCGCTCCGGAGCTCTGTACCGACAACGCGGCGATGATCGGCGCGGCCGCGCTGATCGAGTGGGAACGGCGAGGCCCCGATCCGGCGCCCTTCGACGCGGACCCCAGCCTGAGCTTTACGTAACCTGGCTCGCGGTCGAAGCGTTGTGACCCCTGTCGAGTAGGTAGCGTCCACGGAAGAGGAGGAGATACCCATGCGCGTTCGCGCCATTGCTATTGCGGCGGCGATCGTCGGCTTGCTCGGTGGGACCAGTTCGGCCCTCGCGTCGCCAGGGGGCCAGGATTCACCCGGCCACTATTACCTGGCACTGGGGGACTCATTGGCCTACGGCTTCCAGTTGGGAAAGTTCCTTGCTGAGCTGCCGAATGTCGATGCGGCCACCTTTAATACCGGCTATGTCGACGACTTTGCGGCCATGGTCCGAGCCGTCCAGGATCCGCTGCCGACCGTGAACTTCGGTTGCCCCGGCGAAACGACGGCTTCGTATTTCGCCGGCTGCGCCTTTTCACAATCCGGAGGTCCTCTGCACAACGGCTACGCGGGCTCGCAGGAGGCTGCCGCGCTTGCCTTTCTCCGTGCTCACCGCGGACAGGCAGGCCTGATCACCCTGGACAATGGTGCCAACGACCTCAACTCGTGCCTCAACAGCTCCGATCCCGCCTGCATTCCCAACGCGTTAGCCCGAGTCGGGGTAAACCTGAACCGGGCGCTGGCGGAGCTGCGCGCTGCGGCCCCGAGTGCCGAGATCATCGTGATGGAGTACTACGATCCGCTCGCCTTCGCCATCCCCATCACCGTCCCGGCGATCCAGGCGCTCAACAACGTGATCGCCACGGTCGCTGCCGCGCACGGAGCTCGGGTGGCCGACGCATTCACCCCGATCAACCTCGCCCAACCCCAGCCGGCGACACTTTGCGCCCTGACGCTGGTCTGCACGGCGCTCCACGATGTTCATGCCAGCGACGCCGGCTATGCGGTGATCGCCGAGCAATTCTGGGCGGCCTCGAGCTATTCGCGGCAGGATCAGCAAAACTGAGGGCGGCAGGGGCCCGGCGCGGCGCCGGGCCCCCCTTGAAGGTCTAGGCCGAAACGAGTATCATTAGCACTCGGGCTCACTGAGTGCTAATGTACTGCCACCACCTAAGGAGGGTTTCATGAAGCTACGTCCATTGGGCGATCGCGTCGTAATCAAGCCCGTCGAGCGGGAAGAGAAGACCAAGAGCGGGATCGTGCTGCCCGACACCGCCAAGGAGAAGCCGCAGGAAGGCATGGTCGAGGCTGTCGGCAACGGCCGCTTTGTCGAGACGACCGGCAAGCGCGAGCCGCTCGATGTCAAAGTCGGCGACCGGGTCGTCTACGCCAAGTACGCCGGCAGCGAGATCAAGCTCGACGAGACCGAGTACCTCATCCTGTCCGAGAAGGACATCCTGGCCGTCGTCGCCAACGGCAAGAGCTAACCGACTCAAGCATGAATGGCCAGCCTTCGGGCTGGCCTTTTTGTTTCCTGCCGTTCGCGCCTTTACAATGCCGCCGTGGGCTTTTGGGGCCATCTGCTCCTCGCACGCGATAATCGCCCGCTGGGCACGCTCCGCGAAGCGCGCGCGTTCGGTCAACCGGAGCACGAACGGCGCCTGGACCGGGGTTGGAGCGTCCTTTGGGTGGGCCGCGAGCCTCCCGACTTACGAAGCGCCCTTACGCCGGTCGTGGCTGCCACGCGGGCGCCGGCCCTGGTCGCCTACGTGCTGGACAGCGACTGTGCGGCGATCGAAGCGCTGACCCCGTCAGGACTGCGATGGACCGGCGTGCTGAAGCCGGCCACGGCGGCCGACAGCTACGAGGCGGTTGTCGCGCAATACGACGGCGCCAGCACCGCGGTGGCTGGAGCGATCCGATGGTCGCGCGAAGCCGGCCTCACACCGTCTGAGGCCGACCTGCGCAAGGCATTGACCGACGAGCCAGACTTTGCCGAAGAAGCGTTCGATCAGTTGCTGGTCGGCCTCGGCGTGCCGGGCGCGGCGAAAACGACCTAAGCGACTACGTCGTCTTCGGCTTCGGGATCATGGGCAACGCCAGCATCGCCTCGGTCACCTGCGCGTACTGCTCCTGGCTGCGCCAGTCGTAGTGAGGGTTCCGCCAGCGGACGTAGCCCCGATAGTCGATGAGGAACAGCGACCGCTGGGCAATGCCTCGCTCCTCGTGGAGCACGCCGTAGCGGCGCGCGACGGACTTGTCCCAATCGGCGAGGATCGGGAACGGTAGGTCGCCCAGGCTCTTGGCATACGCCTTGTGCGCCCAGATGTGATCGACGCTGAGCCCAAGCACCTGCGTCTCCGCCTTCACGAAGTGCTGGT
>JALYYE010000150.1 GCA_030946735.1 Candidatus Dormiibacterota bacterium | reverse complement strand
CAACATTCGACCTGCGAAGCGAATCATCGGTTGTTGCTCTTCGAATGGCCGTGATTTCTCGTACCAGAGCGTCCAGATCGCGACCGGGAGCACGGGCAGGCTCCGCAGCACGAGGCGGACCAGTGGATTGGGCGCCACAAAGGCCTCAATGACATAGAAACCTGCAAGGGGGATCAGGACGACGACGACCGCGAGGAGCAGGGGGCCGTGGAGCTGGCTAGTAAGCCTCGAGGTACGCGTCAAGCTCCCACGCGGTGACCTGCTTCTCATAACTCTGCCACTCCATCTCCTTCGCCTCGATGAAACGTTCGAGGAGGTGGACACCCAGCGCATCGCGCATCACCTCATCCTGGCGGAGGTCCTTTAAGGCTTCGGCGAGGGAGGCGGGGAGATGGCCGAGTTGGTAACGGGCGAGGCGCTCGGGATCGAAAGCATAGAGGTTCTCTTCAACAGGTGGCGGCAGCGGCAGCTTCTGGCGGATCCCGGAGAGCCCTGCGTGGAGCATGGCGGCGAACGCCAGGTAGGGATTGCAGGATGGGTCCGGCGCCCGGAACTCGATCCGGACGGAACCGCGATCACCGCTGCCGGCGCGCGGGACCCGGATCAACGCCGACCGGTTCATCTGGGCCCAGCTGATCGCCACCGGCGCCTCGAAGCCGGCAACGAAGCGCTTGTAGGAGTTGACCAACGGCGCCACCAGCGCGCACAGGGCCCGGGCATGCGCTAGCTGGCCGGCGATGAAGTGCTTGGCGATGGGCGACAGCTGGTACTGGTCGGCCCGGTCGTAAAAGGCGTTGCTGTCCTTGCCGACATCGGTCAAGACCTGGTGTGTGTGCATCCCGGAGCCCGCCGCGCCGAAGATCGGCTTGGGCATGAAGGTGGCCAGCAGCCCCCGGCGCTGGGCAACCGCCTTGACCGCGTGCTTGAGCGTGACCAGCTGGTCGGCGCTCTTCAGCGCGTTGCTGAGCGCCAGGTCTAGTTCGTACTGTCCGGCCGCGACCTCGTGATGGCTGGCCTCGACCGTGATCCCCAGGCGGTCGAGCGCGCCCACGATCTCCTGCCGGACGTCGCTGCCGACGTCGACTGGATGATCGAAATAGCTGGCACGGTCGTGGCGCCCGGGTCGAACGCCGCCGGTCGCGGTGTCGGTGTTGAGGAGGAAGAACTCCAGCTCCATCGCGACCGAGTAGTCGAAGCCCAGCGCGGCCGCCTCCGCCAGCGCCCGCGCCAGCACGCCGCGGGGATCGCCGGCGAAGCGCTCCCCTTCGGGGGTCATGAGGTCGCAAATCACCTGGGCGCCGGGCACACCGTCGGCCTCCCCGATTGTCAGCGTGTCGAGATCCGGGCGAAGGAACATATCGCTCTCGAAGACGCGGGCGAAGCCCTCCACCGATGAGCCATCGAACCACTCGCCGTTACGGACAGCGTGGGGCAGCCGCTGCACCGGGATGGTGATGCTCTTCACCGTGCCGAGCACGTCGACGAAGCGCAGGTCCAGGAAACGGATCGAGCGTTCGGAGAGCCGCTCCATCGTCCGTTCCATCGCTTGGGGAATAGTGCGGCCTGCGGCCGCTTCAGTCTTCGCCGTCGGGCACTCCTTGGGGCTTGAAGGTTTCAATGGGCTCAGCCTCGTCCCACGACGGACCGGGGCGCGGATAGTCGCCGGGTCGCCAGGGCTTATCGCGCTGTATCGAATTGTCCTCCATGAAGTTACTCCTCTTCCGAGTGTCTAAAGGCGGCTGCCAGGGCGAGTGACAGCCGCCTCAACGGCGAACGCGCGAACGGAACGACCAGGACGAACTAGATGTCGTGGTAGAGATAGAACTCCCAGGGATGCGGCCGGAGCGCCACCTGGTCGACCTCGCGCAGGCGCTTGTAGTCGATCCAGGTCTCGATGAGGTCGTTGGTGAAGACGCCGCCGCGGGTCAGGTATTCGTTGTCGATCTCCAGCGCATCGAGCACTTCCGTCAGGGAGCCGGGCGTGCTCTTGACCTGGCGCTTCATCTCGGGCTCGAGCTCGTACAGGTCTTCGTCAATCGGCTTGGGCGGCTCGATCTTGTTCATCACGCCGTCCAGACCCGCCATCAGGCATGCGGCGAAGGACAGGTACGGGTTGCAGGACGGGTCCGGCGTCCGGAACTCCAGCCGCTTCGCCTTGGGATCGTCGAAGTACATCGGGATACGTACGCAGGCGCTGCGGTTGCGCTTCGAATAGATCAGGTTGATGGGTGCCTCGTAACCGGGCACCAACCGGCGATACGAGTTGGTGGTCGGGGCGGCGAAGGCAAGCAATGACGGCGCGTGCTTCAGCAGGCCGCCGATGTACCAGCGGCACATCTCGCTGATGCCCGCGTAACCGGCCTTGTCGTAGAAGAGTGGCACACCGTTCTTCCAGAGGCTCTGGTGGGTATGCATGCCGGACCCGTTGTCCATGAAGAGCGGCTTCGGCATGAAGGTCGCGACGAACCCGTTCTGGGCGCAGACGTTCTTGACGACGTACTTGTACATCATGACCTTGTCGGCCATGTTCACCAGAGTGTCGAAGCGCATGTCGATCTCGGTCTGGCCGGCGGTGCCGACCTCGTGATGGTGAACCTCGACTTCAACGCCCGCCTCGATCAGCTTGAGGACGATCTGCGAGCGAAGGTCTTGCAGCTTGTCGGTCGGTGGCACCGGAAAGTAGCCTTCCTTGTAGCGCGGACGGTAGGCCATGTTCGGCTCGGAGTTCTTGCCGGAGTTCCATACGCCTTCGATCGAGTCGATCTCGTACATGCCCGAAAACTGATTCTGGTCGAACCGCATGCTGTTGAAGATGTAGAACTCACACTCCGGGCCGAAAAAGCTCGTGTCGGCGAGGCCGGTCGACAGCAGGAAGGCCTCCGCCTTCTTGCCGACATAGCGCGGATCGCGAGTGTACGGCTCGCGGGTGATTGGGTCGATGACGTCGCAGTTGATGCTGAGGGTCGGCACCCGCAGAACCGGGTCGACGATCGCCGTCGACGGGTCCGGAATCAGCAGCATGTCGCTCTCGTGGATGTGCTGGAACCCGCGAATGCTCGAGCCATCGAAGCCGATGCCCTCGCTGAAAAGGCCCTTGCTCAACTCCTGGACCGGAATGGAAAAGTGCTGCCAGGTCCCGATCAAGTCGATGAACTTGAGATCGACGATCTTGAGGCCCTGCTTGTGGGCGAGGTCGATGACGGACTGGGCATCCGCCTTGGTTTCTTTTTTCGAGCGCACACCCTGGTCGATCGCCATAGACAAAATCCCTCCGTTGAACCGGATAATCCGACTCTCTCGATGCTAGGGGCGCCGGACCTTGACGTCATCGGGCCGAAGAGACGAGTTGGAGAGGTCCTTTTTGTGCAGCGCGCCTAAGTGGCACAGGGGCCCTTCAGGCGTGGGGGCCAACCCTCAGCTGGGTGCGGGAGACGGAGATAGCGGCAGGCTCGGGTTGACGTGGGGCCGAGCCCTGCGGACGACCGGCTCAACTGCCGGTCTATTCGCCGGCGGCCTGCTCCCACTCCTGGTAGAGCGCTCGCAGACGGCGGGATGCGTCCTCGTGCGCCTGGGCGAGCTCCGCGACGCGGGCCGCATCGTCATAGGTCTGATGGTCGGCTAACTGCTCCTCGATGCGCCGGACCTCGGCCTCGAGCTCTTCTATCCGGTCTTCCATGCCATCCACGGAGGACCCGGGTTTTGCCGCCGAGCCACCTCTCGCGGGACCGGTCGAACGGCCGGACTTTCGCGGCTCAGGCGCGACCACCGGGCGAACCGCGCGCTGCCGGCGCCGCTCGAGGTCGCTGTAGTTGCCCAGGTGCATGGTCACCGCGCCGTTTTCGATGGACCAGAGTCGCGTCGCGATGGCATCGATGAAGTAGCGGTCATGGGAAACGAAGACGATCGTGCCTTCGAAGTCCTCCAATGCCTCCTCGAGCATCTCCTGGGCCGGGATGTCGAGGTGGTTGGTGGGCTCGTCGAGCAGTAGCAAGCCGGCGTCGTCGAGCATCAACTTGGCCAGGGCGACGCGGCTTTTCTCTCCGCCGCTCAGCGACCGAATCGTCTTGAAGGCGTCGTCGCCGTGGAACAGCAGTCGGCCGAGAAAGGTGCGCAGCGTTTCCTCGGGGAGGCCGAAGGCGTCCTGCAACTCGGTCAACACCGTCTTGTTGGGGTCGAGATCGGCGAGGTGCTGGTCGTAATAGCGCATAGCCACCCGCGGGCCGGTCTTGACGCGGCCGCTCAGCGGCCGCAGCTCGCCAAGGAGCGCCCGGAGCAGGCTGGTCTTGCCAGACCCGTTCGCGCCGACGATCGCCACCCGTTCGCCGGCGTTGATGGTAAACGCCGGCATGGTCAGCAGCTCGCGCTGGCCATATCCGAGCCGGAGCCCGTCGCTCTGAAAGATGAGGTCGCTGGTAACCGATGCCTTCAGCCGGATCCGGATCTGCTGATCGTCGGCGGGCGGCGCGACGCGTTCCAGGCGGTCAAGCCGGGTCTGGCGGCCGCGCGCCTCGCGGGCCCGCTGGCCGGCCTTATAGCGGCGGATGAACTCCTCGGTTCGGGCGATGTATTCCTGCTGGGCCTCGAATTCCTTTTGTCGCAGAGACCGGCGCTCGCGGCGCAACCGGACGTATTGCCGGTAATTCCCCGGGTACCACTCGCCCGATCCGGCCTGCAGCTCGAGGATATCGTCGGCGGTGTGCTCGAGGAAGCGCCGGTCATGGGAGACGATCAGCATGCCGGCCCGGGAGAGGCGCAGAAATCCTTCCAACCACTCGATGGCCTCGAGGTCAAGGTGGTTGGTTGGTTCGTCGAGCAGCAGCAGGTCAGCGTCTTGCAGCAGCAGCTTGGCGAGCGCCAGGCGGCGGCGCTGCCCACCGCTCAGCGCGCCCGGCGCGAGCGCCTGGTCGGCTTCGCTGAGCCCAACGCCATGCAGGACTTCGGCGACCCGGTTGTCATACGCGTAGCCGTCGAGCCGCTCGTATTCGTGCTGGACCTCGCCGTAGTCCTCCACCAACACGGCCTGCTCGGCGTCGCTGGCCTGCGCCATGGCGGCCTCGAGGCCCTCAAGGCGCGCGCGCAGGCTGAGAATGTCGGGCCGGCTGTGTAGCGCGTCGGCGTAAACACTCTCGTGGGGTCCAGCTTCCAGCTCCTGCGCCAGGTAGGCCGTCCGAGTCCGTGGCGCCAGGGTGAGCGATCCCGCCGCCGGGCTGACGTCGCCCGAGATCGCCTTGAGCAGGCTTGACTTCCCGCTGCCGTTGGCGCCCACGATCCCAAGGCGCTGGCGTGGCTCGACCTGGAACGTCAGGTCGGTCAGCACCTCGGTGGCGCCGTACATGAGCTTGAGGCGGTCCACGCGAAGCAGCGGCATGTCACCGAAAGTCTACGGCCCGTTTCTGGGAATAAACCCGGGACTGATGCGGTTTGCCAGCGTGTACGGCATTTGCAACGCCATCAAATGAGGGTTCGTTGATGACAGGATTGCTCGCCCAGACCAACGCCTACATCCGTGACGCCGAACGGCAACACCGCGACCAGAAGGCTCGTCGGGACCAGGTCCGGCGGCCCATCCAACTGATCGACCGGTTGCTGCAGGAGCTCGAGGAGATGAACCTTAAGGGGATGAAGCGGGTTCCCACCTCCTACGAGCCGCGCCTGGAGGAGATCCTGACGCTGGTCAGTTCGATCGCGGCGATGCCCGACCAGGTCGCCAACATCAAGGTCAAGGTCGGCATCTCGAAGCTGATGGACGCTCTCTTCGCGGTCGAAGAGGCGCTTTTCAGTGAGCGCAACGGGATTCCCATCGAGCCCGAGCCCGAGACCTTCGACGGCGGGCTATTTACCGCCGCCTAGACCCTTTCCGTCACATCGACCCCGGCGCGGCAGTACCATAGCGCCGTGCCAAATGAGTTCGATCTCATGCTGCGGCTGCTGGTAGCGCTGGTCCTGGGCGCCGTCGTCGGCCTGGAGCGCGAGCGTCAGGAGCGGGCGGCTGGGCTACGGACGGTCACCATGGTGTCGCTGGGATCGTGCCTCTTCACGATCGTCGGCGCCTATGGATTCGGCCAGACGGACCCATCACGCGTGGCCGCGCAGATCGTCACCGGCATTGGCTTCCTCGGGGCCGGGACGATCTTCCTTCGCAAGGACCTCGTCCGCGGGCTGACGACCGCGGCCACCATCTGGTCGGTGGCCGCCATCGGCATGGCCGCCGGAACGGCGCAATACCTGACCGCCTTCTTCACGACGCTGTTGATCCTGTCCGTGCTGATGGTGTTGAAACCGATTGAAAAACGATT
Organism: Candidatus Dormiibacterota bacterium; assembly: GCA_030946735.1. Taxonomy (GTDB): domain Bacteria; phylum Chloroflexota; class Dormibacteria; order CF-121; family CF-121; genus CF-13. The sequence continues at coordinate 21,701 of JALYYE010000150.1, read as the reverse complement.
CTTCAAGCGACCAAACGAGGCCCAGGTCAGCCTGATCGTCCCGCGAGCCGAAGGCGAGATCGAGAGGGTGCGGGCGGCGCTGGCGGTGATTGGCGCGTTTCCGATGTCGATCCGGATCCACGAGCTCAGCGAGACCGACGACCGGCTGGAGATCGATGTTGGACTGCCCTCAAACCGAACGACCGCCGAGCTGTTGCGTCAGCTTCGGACGGTCCAGGGGGCGCGCCAGATCTTCATCTCCCGCGAACTGATCGAGGACCGCGTCCGCGCCGGGAATTGATACAATGGCTGCCTAAGTAATGGGAGGTGGTGCCCATGGCATTAGTTGATTTAAGTGAGAGCGGCGGGTAACACCGCCGCTCTTTCTTTTTCTACCCCTCGCGGCCAAAGACCGGTTTTCGCTTGCCGAGGAAAGCGCGGATCGCCTCCTGGGCGTCAGGCGTCTTCGCAGCCAGGGCCTGGAGCTGAGATTCGAGTTCGAGCGTCTGCTCGAGGTCGAGGTCGAGTGCCCGCTCCATGCCTCGCTTGATCAAGGCGTAGGTCTGGCGCGGTCCCTCCGCCAGCCGCCTCGCACGTTCTAGGGCCGTGGCCATCAACTGTTCGGGTGGGACGACGGCGGCCACGAGCCCGAGGCGCTGTGCCTCATCGGCGCTCAAGGGATCACCGGTGATCGCCAGCTCGGTCGCCTTGCTCAGGCCGAGCATCCGCGTCAGGAAGAAGAGACTGCCCGCGTCGGGAACCAGGCCGACCCGCACGAACACGACGATCAGCTGCGTGCCTGCCGCCGCCAGCCGGAGGTCGCAGGCCAGCGCCAGGCTGAGGCCCGCGCCGGCGGCCGTGCCGTTCAGGGCAGCGATCACCGGTTTGGGACAGGCCCGGATGGCGCGGATCATCGGGGCGTAATTCGCCCGAAGGTCGGCGCCGAGGTCGCTGTCGCCGGCCGCAAGCTGTCCACTCACGTCCTTGAGGTCGGCGCCGGCGCAGAAGGCACGCCCGGCTCCGGTGATGACCACGGCACCCACGCCGGGGTCGTGTCCGGCCGCCTCCAATCCGGTGCGCAGCGCGCGCGTGGTTTCCCGGTTGAGCGCATTGAGCGCCTCAGGCCGGTTGAGGGTCAGGGTCTGGACTGCGCCCTCCCGCCGGCTCAGGACGACATCGCTCATCGTCCGGTGAACCGCCCGGGGCGCTTCTCGAGGAAGGCCCGCATGCCCTCGCGCTTGTCCTCCGAGGCGAACAAGAGATAGAAGAGCTTGCGCTCGAATTCGAGGCCAGGCGTAAGTCCGACCTCCATCGCCTGGTTGACCGCCTCCTTCCCGAGGCGAACGGCGAGCGGCGGCCGGGTCGCGATCAGCTGCGCGAGACGCTTGGCTTCATCCAGTTGGGCGCCCGCCGACACGACGCGATTGACCAGTCCCATCCGCTCGGCGTCGACGGCGCGCACCGGTTCGCCGGTGAGCACCGCCTCCATGGCGCGGACTTTTCCCGCCGTTCGGGCCCAGCGCTGGGTGCCGCCGGCACCCGGAATGATGCCGATCTTCACCTCGGGCTGGCCAAACTGCGCCGTCTCCGAGGCCACGATCAAATCGCACATCAGGGCCAGCTCGCAACCGCCGCCGAGCGCGTAGCCGCTGACCGCGGCGATCACCGGCTTGTGGATCGCCCGAAAGCGTGCCCAGCGGGCGAAGTTGTCATCGCTCAGCACCTCGACTGCGCCGGACTGCGCCATCTGCGCGATGTCGGCCCCCGCCGCGAAGGCCCGGTCATCGCCGGTGAGGACCATGCAGCGGATGGCGTCGTCGCGATCGAAGGTCTCCAGCGCATCGACCAGCTCGGCGATCGTCTGGTGGTTGAGGGCGTTGCGCACCTGCGGCCGATTGATCGTCACGATGCCGACCGACCCATCGACCTCGGTGAGGACGAACTCGTACGACATCACTCCCTCCTTGCCGGCCAAGTCTAGTCCGCCGCCCCAGCCGGGGACCGCGCCAGCCGAGGGCGGGATTGACGTTATAGGGTCGTGAACCGGTCTGCTCTCGTATTGGCGCCAGTTGTGGCGTTTCTCCTCGTCCCGCTGACGGCACTGGCTCAGGATCAGCCCTTTAAGACCGTCGTCGACGGCATCGTGCCCAAGACGGCCGGCCTCACCATCGAGGGAACGACGGGGGGCTGCGACCTCCTCATCCAGAACCAGACCGGTCAGGACGTGATCCTGTTGGACATGAGCAAACCGCCCAAGCCCTTGAAATTCGCTGCCCAGCCCAAGGTGCCCACCCCGAAACCCGCGACTCCGGTTCATCTGCCCGCCGCGGGGAAGTGGCCGTGCGCCAGCCTTCCGCCCGTCAATGAGGATCAGCAATGGAATCACGCGGAGGCGACAGTCGGCACCTGGACCGTCAACGGCACCGTCGGCGCGCTCAGCTTCAAACTGACGGCACGAACGGTCTACGATCCGGCGCTCGACCCGTCGGCCGACTTGATGCTGTACCTCCGCTTGGGAGCTGGGGTGGCGGTCGGCGGCGGCCTGCTCGTCGCCATCCCCTACCTGTTCAATAAGCGGCGCGAGATCCTCGGCGGCGGCAAGAAAGCCGCCTGACCAAAGTCGCGAAACTTGGCTCTAGACGGAGCCGCACCCTCCCCATATAATCCGGGCATCTTTCATGGAGGAGGAGCCGCGGAACTCAGAAAGCGCCAACTTGGACGTTGCTTTTCTGATAGCGGCTGTGTAGAGTCGGTTCAATGATTGGGGAAGCGCGAGTCGCCGTCACGCGCCGGTTCAGGGGAACCGGTAAAAAGGACGTCTCGGTCGGCAAGAAGGCATTCATCCTCATCGGGTTTTGCGGCGCCCAGCTGCTCGACGTCACCACCACCCACGTCGGCCTCTCGCAGGGACGGCAGGAGCTCAACGGCGTCGCCGCCTGGATCATCGAGCACTACGGGGAGCTGGCGGTTTACGCGCTCAAGCTGTCGCTGGTGGCGGCGCTCGTGGCGTTCCTTCTGATGTTCGGCCGCAGTAGGGCGGTCTGGAACGCCTACCTGATCGCCGCCTGGATCACGACGTTTGCCGTGATCAACAATGTCTACAGACTCTTGAACTAAGTAGATTGTGCAGGTGATGCCTGCAGCCACGACCTTCGGCCAGTTCCTGACGCCGCTCTTCTTCTACGTTGTCATCGCCGCCTACATGGCCTTCGTGCTGGCGTCGGCCTGGCAGTTCTCGCGCAGGCCCGAGCCGGGTCGCTTTATGAGGGCCATCAACCTGACGCTGGTCCCCCTCGGTGTGCTGGTCGCGCTGGTCGGGGTGTTGGCGGCAAGCTTCAACGCCTTCGCGCAGCAAGAAGGGACGCCGAGCACGAACTGGGCGATCGTGATGGTGGCCCTTGGCCTCGGTGGGTCCTCCCTGTTGCTGGCCGCCGAGGGCTTCATACTGCGGAGCCGCGTCCGGACATCGAGCGAGGACCGTCGCGCCATCGGGTTGCGCAGCCTCAGCCTGATCGCCACCACGGTGCCGCTTGTGGTGCTGGGCACGCTCTTCATCGCGATCGCGCTTCGACTTCCGGTTTGACCTCGGAAAGCTGACCGCGGCGTTCGATATACTTGACCGGGTCGATCAACTTCTAATGGGCCCCGCTCCGGCGTGAAAAAGCGGGAGAAGGTCAAGGGTCGTGCGCATGCGCTTCTCGATGAAAACTGAATACGGCGTGCGGGCCGTCCTCGAGCTGGCCGGCCACGCCGGCCGTGGTGCGCTCCAGAGTAGCGAGATCGCCCGGCGTCAGGGAATCCCCGGACCGTTCCTGGACCAGGTCCTCATGATCCTCCGCCGCGCCGGCTTCATCACCTCCACGCGCGGGCCGCACGGCGGACACCAACTGGCGCGCCCTGCAGAGGACATCCGCCTCGACCAGGTGATCGACTGTCTGGAGGGGAATGGCTTAAAGAGCCGCCAGCCGGACGGCGGGCAGCCCGGTGACAGCCGGGTGCTGGCGCACGTGACCGAAAAAGCCGAGCAGGCCGCTCGGGATGTCTTCGCGTCGCACACGCTGGCCGACTGCCTTCGCCTCCGCCGGCTCGAGCCGCAGGTCTTCCACGGCATCTTCCACGCAGTGCCGGCCAAGCCGGAAGGCAGTTGATGGGCGATCGGTCACTTTCGCCCGAGCAGCGACAGCGATACGCCCGTCACCTCGCCCTTGCCGAGGTCGGGCCCCAAGGCCAGCAGCGGCTGCTGCGCTCGCGGGTGCTGATCGTCGGCGTGGGCGCCCTCGGCTCCCCCGTCGCCCTCTACCTGGCGGCGTCGGGCGTGGCTACCATCGGACTGGCCGACCACGACCATGTCCGGCTCTCCAACCTTCAACGGCAGATCATCCACTCGATGGAGGGCTTGAACCGGCCGAAGGTCGCCGGCGCCGCCCGGACCGTGAGCGCGCTGAATCCGGACATCAAGGTGGAGACGGTCGAGGAGACCGTCGATGAGCACAATGCGATGGAGCTGCTCGGGCGGTACGACGTCATCGTCGACGGCACCGATTCCTTCCGCGCCCGATACCTTCTCAGCGACGCCGCCTACCTGCTCCGCAAGCCGCTCGTACACGGGAGCATCTTTCGCATCGAGGGGCAGGTCACGGTGTTTGTCCCAGGCAGTGGCTGCTATCGCTGCCTCTATCCCGAGCCGCCACCGGCCGGAGCCATCGAAGAATCGGAGGACGTGGGCGTTTTCGCTGCCCTTCCCGGAATCATCGGCACCATCCAGGCGGCTGAGACGATCAAGTTGATCACCGGCGTCGGTGATGGGCTGGTCAACCGCGTGCTGCTCCACGACACCATGGCGATGACGTTCCGCGAAGTTCGCTACCGACGTAACCGCGCCTGCCCGGTCTGCGGCGATCGCCCGACTGTACTGAGCCTCGCCGATTACGACGCCTTCGTCGGCGTTGAGGCCCGCTCATGACCGATGCCCGGCATCACAGGCAACGGATCCTGACCGAGGTGGGCGACGCTGGCCAGCGGCGGTTGGAGCGGGCGGCCGTGGCGATCGTGGGTGTGGGCGGCCTCGGATCGCCGGTGGCGCTCTACCTCGCCGCGGCCGGCGTTGGCCGCCTGGGTCTGATCGACGACCAGGATGTGGAACTTTCGAATCTCAACCGGCAGGTCATCTTCGAGGAGTGCGACGTTGGCCGGCCCAAGGTCGAGGCGGCCGCCGGCCGCTTGCTCATGCTCGATGCGGGGACCCACATCGACGCCCGCCGCGTGAATGTCCGGGCCTCCAACGTAGCCGAGCTGTTTGCCGACTACGACCTGGTGGTCGACGGCACCGACGCCTTCGAGACCAAGTTCCTCCTCAACGACGCCGCGGTCCTGCTGCGCAAACCGCTGGTTCACGGCGCGGTGTTGCGCTGGGGCGGCCAGGTGACGACCATTCTGCCCGACGCTCCCTGCCTGCGGTGCCTGTTTGCAGAGCCCCCCGAGCCGGGCGATGTGCAGAGCTGCGAAGAGGCCGGCATCCTCGGGGCGGCAACGGGTGTTGTCGGCAGCGTGCAGTCGGAGGAAGCCATCAAGGTCGTGCTCGGCGTCGGAAGTCCGCTGAGCGGCCGAATCTTCCAGCACGACGGGCTTCTTGGTGAGACGCGGACGACCAGCTTTCCCCGCGACCCCGATTGCCCGGTCTGCTCATCCCGGGCGCGCATCCGAGACCTCGCTCGCTACCAGGAGCAGGTCTCGCCGCGCGGTCACGTACTCGTCTAATGGCAGCGTCGGCGGAAATTGGCGTTTTCGGCGGCTCCGGTTTCTATGAATGGCTCGCCGGTGCCGAGCCGGTCACGGTCGAGACACCGTACGGGCCGCCCAGCGCGCCGATCGCGGTGGCCGAGGTCGCTGGTCGTCGTGTCGCCTTCCTTCCGCGCCATGGGCAACGGCACACGATTCCGGCGCCCTTCGTCAATTACCGCGCCAACGTCTGGGCGATGCGTGAGTTGGGGGTCCGTCGCATCATCGGACCCTCGGCGGTTGGCAGCCTGCGGGCGGATCTTCACCCAGGCGACCTGGTGATCTGCGACCAGTTCATCGACCGCACCGCCGGCCGGTCGGATACGTACTACCCCGGGCCGGACGTCGTCCACGTCAGCGCCGCGGATCCCTACTGCCCTGAGCTGAGCGAGCTGGCGGGAGGTGTCGCCCGCGAACAGGCGTTGCGCTTTCGTCCGAGCGGGACCGTTGTCGTCGTCCAGGGCCCCCGCTTCTCGACACGCGCCGAGAGCCGCTGGTACTCACGGATGGGCTGCGACATCGTCGGCATGACCCAGTACCCCGAGGTGATCCTCGCCCGCGAGCTCGAGATGTGCTACCTGAGTCTCTCGCTCGTCACCGACTACGACGCCGGCGTCGAGGGAGCGCCGGAAGTCGCGGCGGTCCAGGCGCAGGATGTCATGCGGGTTCTGGCCGCGAACATTGCCCGGGTCCGCGACGTCCTCGCCAGCTTGATTCCGATGATTCCGACCACCCCGAGTTGCAACTGTCAGCACTCGTTACAAGGCGCGCGGATGTGAGCAAAGCCGGCTAGGAAAGAAGAAAGGCCGAGATTGGGGTCTCGGCCTTCAAGGAAGGGGAAGCGGGGATCACGATATCCGCGGGGCTGTTAAGAACCAGTGAAGAGCCGGTAACGGCGCTGTCACAGGACGGGATCGGAGCCCGATCGAGCGTCAGCTATAGTCCCCAGCAATGAAGGTGCTGATCACCGGCGGGGCCGGCTTCATTGGTCAGCGCACCGGCGAGCATCTGATGAAGCAGGGCCACCACGTCACCATCCTCGACAACCTCTCACCGCCGGCGCACGACGGTCCCCCGGCGCTCCCCGCCGGCATGGACCTGGTCGAGGGGGACGTTCGCAAGCGCGAGGACTGGGTGAAGGCACTCAAGGAAAACGAGGTGGTGTTGCATCTCGCCGATCACCACGACTACCTACCGTCCTTCAGCAAACTCTTCCACGTCAATACGGTGGGCACCGCGATTCTCTTCGAGCTGCTGCTCGAGGGGAAGACGTCGGTGCGGCGGGTGGTGCTCGGCTCCTCGATGGCGGTCTACGGCGAGGGCAAATACCGGTGCGGGAAAGACGGCGATGTCTATCCGCAGCCCCGGCGGGTCGACGCGCTCGAGCGCGGCATCTGGGATCCACCCTGCCCGGTTTGCGGCGGTGCGATCACGCCGATGGTGACCGACGAGTCGGTCGCTCGGCCAACAAGCGCCTATGGCTTGAGCAAGCTGGCGCAGGAGGAACTGGTCCGACTTCTCGGCGAACGGCATGGGATCGAGTGGATCATTCTGCGATACGGCGCCGTCCAGGGACGCGCGCAGCCGTTTCAGAACGCCTATTACGGCGCGTTGCGGATCTTTGCGCTTCGGCTGGCCCACAATCAGACTCCGCAGTTGCTCGAGGACGGGAACCAGCTCCGCGATTTTGTCGACGTCGATGATGTGGCACGTGCCAACGTTGCCGCGCTGGGCGGGCTGCCGCCCGGGGCCTACAACGTGGCAAGCGGACGGGCACACACAGTGATGGACCTGGCACGCATCCTCTTGCGTGTCGCCGAGCGCGAGATCGCGCCGGAAACGCCGGGTCGCTATCGCGTGGGTGATGCGCGGCACGCGGTGCCAGACGTCAGCCGGATGAAGGCGGTCGGCTGGGAAGCGCAGATCGGGCTCGAGGCGATGGCTCGCGAGTACTGGCAGTGGTTGACGGCCCAGCCCAACCTCGACACCTACTTCGAGGGTGCCGATCATCTGATGGAGCGCACCGGCACCGTCCGCGTGGCTCGATGACCGAGAACGGAACCCGCCGCTTTCCCATCAGGTACGCGACCCAGCGATGGAGTGACGGCAAGTGGTTTTATGGGGCCCTCTTCGTCGTCGGGTTGGTGCTCATCGCCTTCAACCTCTACCGCGGTGGGCAAATCCTCTCTTTCGTCCCGGTGACGGTGCTCTGCGGTGTCATCCTGGTGGCGTTCTGGCTGATGCAGAAGTTCTCCTACCTGGAGATTTCTGATGACGGGCTGCGGGTTCGCTACATGCTGCGTCACCTGGAGCTGCCCTACAGCACGGTCGCCCGGGTACGGCGCCAGCCACTCGAGGTGGCGTTCCAGCCGGCGGAGCGGCGGCGCCTCGTCAACCGGTTCGTCCGGCGTCTCGGCCGCGAACCGGCCGTCTACATCCGGCTCGATCGGCGCCAGCCCGACCTGGTCGAGTCCGCCGAACGGAAGCTCGGCGCGCGTTTGGTCGCAGGCGCAGACATCGTCGTCCCTATTGCGCGCGTCGATGAGTTCGTGGCGCAAATGAAGGGCCGGGTGCGCGGTCAAACGAGTTGACGTCATCGCGCGCCGCCTGGTGGCGCCTCGACCGGCGCGACCTGTACTGGCTGCTCGCGCTGACGCTGATCGCGGGGATCCTTCGCTTCGGCAGCCCGATCTTCCTCGATTTCTTCGCCCACCCTGGAATGTCAGCGCCGATCAGCGCCTGGGGCATCGGCCACAACTACCAGGACCCATCTCTCCCCGGCCTGGGCAAGCCGAACGACATCGCGCCCAACTCGCCCTTCGTTTTCGACGAACTGTACTTCGCCAACGATGCCCACAATGACCTGCTGGGCCGCGACTACTTCGATCCGGAGCCGCCGCTCGCCAAGCTGATCATCGCCCTGGGGATCAAGCTCTTCGGCTTCAACTCCTTCGGCTGGCGGTTCATGCCGGCGCTTTTCGGCACCGCCCTGATCCCACTGATGTACCTGCTCGCCCGCCAGTTGCTAACCGTGCGATTCTTTGCCATCGCCGCCGGGGTGTTGACGGCCTTCGACGGGATGACCTTCGTCGAGTCTCGGACCGCGGTCATCGACATCATTCCGATCACGCTGGTGGTACTCGCCTACCTGCTCTTCCACCTGCACCTCAACGCCGACAGCGCCGCCCGCCAGCGGTGGACCATCGTGCTCACCGGCATCACGCTCGGCCTGGCGGTGGGTGCCAAATGGACGACGCTGGCAGCCTACGGCACCATCATCGTGATCCTCGCGCTCCGCCTCATCCTGCGATGGACCCGATATAGCAGCGCGACCGGAGGCATCGCTTTGCTCGGCCTCGCCCTTTTGCCGGCCGTCGTCTACGGCTTGACTTTCATCCGCTACCTGACGATCACGCACGGCATCACGAATCTCCCGCAGCCGGCGCTCTCCTTTAGCCCATTGCACTTCAACCCCGGCGCGGCATGGACCGAGCTCCGTGAATGGCACTGGCAGACCTGGCATTATCACATCACCCTCACCGCCGACCACATCTTCTATAGTCCCTGGTGGTCCTGGCCGCTCGATTTCCGCCCGGTCGTCTATTACTACGCGGGCCAGGGTCTGGGTGTCGACCAGGCCAGCGGGTCGACGCTGGTGGCGGAGATTTTCAACCTCGGCAATCCCGTGATCTGGTGGGCCGCCACCACTTCTCTGATCGGGATCGTCGTCGGCTTGCCGGCGGTGATCCGCGACGCTCGCTCGCGCCGCCAGCTTGACCCGGCCGACGCCGCTGCGCGTGCTGCGGCCGGACCGGTGGAACAGCGCCTCTACCTCTCGATCTTCATCCTGGTCGCCTTCCTCGCGGCCTGGCTCCCCTTCTCTCGAGTGCCGCGCGGGCTCTTCCTCTATCACATGCTCGGCGGGCTGCCGGCCATGTTCCTGGCGCTGGCGTTGGCGCTCACCTACCTCCGGACGCTGCGCGGCCGCTTGCCTGGGCTGGCCCTGCGCATCAATGGGGCAGTGCCGGCCTACGCCTACCTGCTGATGGTGATCGGCTTCTTCCTCTACTTCTATCCGCTATGGACCGGGTTGCCGCTCACCGCGGATGCCAAGGATAGCCACATCTGGTTCGCCTTCGTCAAACCGATGCCCAACTGGTGCCTCTGCTACTGGAACTCCCCGGGCTAGCGCTGGTGGCGGGCTGCCTGGCCCTCGGTCTGGGCCTGGCCGCGGGTGGGCCGCCATGGCTGACGGCGGCGGAGCGCCTCGTGATTGGCCTTACGGTGGCTGTGGTCGGGTTGACGATGGCCGGCTATGTCGCGGCGCTGGCTGTCGGTGTCACCGTCGGCCTCGTCTTTCTGCTGGCCCTGGGCAGCGCCGCGGTGGGTGGTTTTCTCCTCTGGCGGCACCGTGGCCGATACTATCTCCCCGCTTCTCCACGCCGGAGCGGGGCCCCATATCTCCCCGCTTTTCCACGCCGGAGCGGGGCCCCATTTGCGCTGCCCGCCGCCGTGGCCGCGGTGGCGCTCGGCATGGGCTACCTCTTCGCGCGCGCAGTCGAGATCACGCCGGATGCCTGGCTGGCGCACTACAACAACACCTGGTCGGACTGGTCATTCCACGCCAGCTACACCACCGCCTTCGTCTACGGCCATAACCTGCCGCCGCAGAATCCGATCTTCGCCGGCACGCCATTTCGCTATACGTTTGGGCCCGACTTCGCCAGCGCACTGCTGGTCGGCGGTGGGTGGAGCATTCCGGCGGCGCTGACCTGGCCGAGCTGGGCAATGACGGTCCTGGCGCTCAGCGGGCTGATCCTCTGGGCACGCCGGCTCACAGGGGGATTGGGCGCAGGCGTGATCGCGGTGACGCTCACCCTTCTGGGTGGCGGCGTCGGCTTCTGGTACTTCTTCGGCGATGCCGCGCGGCTTGGGTTACTCAACGCGCTGACCCACATCCCGCGCACCTACGACCGCTTCGCCCCGCCGGTCAACATCCAGTGGTACAACCCCATCCTCTCTTACTACCTCCCCCAGCGATCGTTTGTCTTCGGCGCCGCGATCGTGATGGCGGTCCTGTTGTTACTGACGCCGCTATTGCTGACCACCCCGTTCTTTCGCTGGCGCCAAACCCTGGCCACGATGCGTGCGTCGTGGCGGCGCTGGTCGCTGAACAGCGAGGGGGTTGCCATGCTGGTCGCCGGCGCGCTGGCGGGCCTCCTGCCGCTTTTCCACGTTCACAGCCTGGTGGTGCTCGGCATCGTCACGGGCTGCTGGGCCCTGCTCTTCCCGAGGCCGGCGTGGCTGGCGTTCTTCGCCGTCATGCTCGTGCTCGCCGTTCCCCGCCTGCTGATGGCGGTGCCGGGTGACCCGGGTGCACCACCCGATCATCAGTACCCGCGGTTGATGGCCGGATGGATGTCGCAACTCGATCCGCCGTCCACCGGATACGATTTGCCGCCCTGGTTCTGGTTGAAGAACACCGGGCTCTTCTGGCCGCTGCTGCTGACCGCGCTACTGAGCCCGCTGGCGCTGCGGGGCCGTGTCCGGCTGCTCATCGCCCCGTTCGCCCTGGTCTTCCTGGTGGCGAACGTGATCAAGTTCCAGCCATGGAACTGGGACAACAGCAAGGTGCTGGTGTTCTGGTACATGGCCAGTGGGGTCGCGGTGGGCGCGGTGCTCGTCCGCCTCGCACGGGCGCACGTGGTAGGCGGCATCCTCGCGGTTGGGATCTGGCTCAGCCTGGTCGCGTCCGGCGTTCTCTCCCTGATGCAATTCCTGCCGCCTCAGAGGCCGGCGTTTGTCTGGTTCACGACGGAGGAGGTGCAGCTCGCCGCGCGGGTTCGAGAGCAGACGTCGCCCCACGCGGTCTTCGTTACGGGCGAGGAGCCGAATAATCCGATCGCCGACCTGGCCGGGCGCCCGGTGCTGATGAGCTACCCCGGCTGGCTCTGGAGCTATGGGATCAACTATTCGCAGCGGCAAGAGGACATCGGCCGCATCTACGGCGGCGGCCCTCAGCTGCCGGCCTTGCTCAGCCGCTACCACGTCGATTACATCGTGATCGGACCGGCGGAACGCAGCGCCTTCCAACCAAACATCAATTACTTCAACGCGCAATTCCGGCGGCTGCTGCACACGCCGAACTACGACGTCTACGCGGTCCATTGAGGCAGCTAGAATGCAGGCGTGCTGACGCGCTTCCTGATCCACGTGGTCGCGCTTCTGTTCGTCTTCTACGTGGTCTGGGGCGTCCGGGGATCGATCCTCTGGGCGGCGGTGCTGATGGCGCTGATCCTGGCGGTAGTCAACACCATCATCCGGCCGGTCCTCCTCATTCTGACGCTCCCCGTCACGATCCTGACGCTGGGACTGTTCGTCATCATCCTCAACGCGCTGCTCTTCGGCCTGTCCTTCATCGTCCTGCAGGGCATCATGAACGTGCACTTCGGTCTGGGCTTCGTGCAGATCCTGATCGGATACCTGATCTACGTGGTCATCAGCTTCGTACTGACGCGCATCTTCTAACGTTCTCCGTGTGAGTGTGGGAGGAAAGGATGCAGCGCCGCTTGGCCGAGCGTAGCGAGGCTCGGCTCGGCCGACGGCGCGGCGAAGGGAAGGAAACGATCAGGTTCCGTCCCTTCGATCAGAAGGCCCAGTAGCCGCGACCGAAGGCAAGCCCGAAGATGACCAGCGCCACAAAAGACAGTCCCAGCATTGGTAAGTACACCCAGTGGCGGGTGATGCGCCCGGCGAGCAGGAAGAGCGGATACATGCTGAGCAGGTATCGGGGAATGCTCAGCCAGAACGGCAGGAACGTGATCAGTACCGTGACCACCGTCGCGTAGACGGCGTCGGCCGGCCGTAGTCGCAACCAGCTCAGGGCTGTAGACAGGTAGGCGGCAATCCCCCCGAGGATCTCTCCGCCGCCAACAGTCAGCTTTTCCCAGGGCTGGCGCCACGAGAGGCTGCCCACGGCGTCGGACAGGCCGAGCCAGGGGGCACCGAGCGAATGCGACCAGTGTTGGCGCTGCACCGTCACGAAGGCGAGCGGATCGCCGAGGACGAGCAGGTTGGTGAGCAGGTAGGTGATGAAGCCGAGTGAGACCAGCAGCGGCGGGACGACCAGCTCCCAGAGGTTGCGCAAGGCGCGCCGCGCCGCCAGCAGCTCGATCACCAGCATCGGAAGGAGCGCCAGCCCGGTGAGGCGTGCCGCCGAGGCCAGGCCTCCCAGCAGCCCCGCCCAAAACCATCGCTTGTGGCGAGCCGCTAGCACGGAGCCGAAGGCAAAGGCGCAGAAGACCGCCTCCGTGTAACCGACGAGCAAAAAAAACGCGGTGGGAAAAACGGTGAAGAACGCCGCCGCGCGCCAGGCCGCACCTTCCTTTCCACCGACGCGGGCGATCTCGTAGAGGAGGATGGCCGCCACCACGCCCGCAACGTTGCTGATCAGCAGGGCCGCCGTTCGGGCCGGCAGTCCGACCGAAGACACAGCGCTGATTAGTGCCGGGTAGAGGGGGAAGAAGGCGATGAGGTTGCGGGCGTCGCCAACAGCTCCGTAACCGTGAGTGGCAAGGTAGACATAATGCCGGGCATCCCACCGGTCCCAGGCCTGGCCCAGCGCCGTCAGAGGATCCGGTGCGGCACCGAACTCGATCAGGGTGATGGTGACGAGCACGGCCTTGACCAGCAGCGCGAGCGCCACCAGGCTCAACCAGGGCCGGATCCGGTCCGCTGGAAGCCCGGCGATCGACGGACTTGGCGTAGCATAGCGACTCGACGGCCTGCCGGCCACGTCACTGAGTGACCTCACAAGCCTGGCTTCCCATCTTCCGGGCCATCGCCGCGGAGATCCGTGCCACGATCCCGCCGCTTGCCGGCACGTCCAGAGGGCGGGAGGAGGTCGGCCTGGGGGCGGGCGGCGACCGGACTATCGTCATGGACCAGCTCGCCGAAGAGATCGCTGTGCGACATCTGGAGCAAGCCTATCGCGGCGGCCTGCGCTTCCGGCTGATCTCGGAAGAGCTCGGCGAGCGTGACTTCGGCGGTGAGGCCCTGGTGCTGGCCGACCCGCTGGATGGGAGCTTCAACGCCAAGATGGGGCTGCCATACTATGCGGTCGTGCTGGCCGTCACTGAGGGTGACAGGATTTCCGGCGTCCGTCTTGGATATGTCCAGAATCTGGTGACGGGAGACGAATTCCATGCGTTTGCGGGCGCCGGCGCCTTTCGGAACGGGGGACCGCTGCGACCGTCGCCGCCCGCCTTCCAGGGCCGATCGATTCCACTGGTCCAGATCGATGCGCCATCTGGTGTCGAAGCGCGGGAGCGAGCAGCGCCAGTCTTTGCCTGCGCGGAGAAAGTCCGCCAGCTCGGCTCTGCCGCGCTGAACCTCTGCCATACGGCAACAGGCGGCATCGCCCTCCAGCTTGCCCCTTCGCCGGTGCGATCCTTCGACCTCGCCGGCCCGTTGCTCATCCTGCGCGAGGCTGGTGGGATCGCGACCGACTTTCAGGGCGCGTCGATCGACTCGGTTTCAGTCCGACTGGATACGCGGACGACGCTGCTGGCCTCGCTTTCCGCGGAGGTCCACGCTTACGCGCTCGAGCTGTTGGGCGTGAGGGTGTCCTGATGCTGGAGCCGGAGCAGACAACCTTCATCCTGCTCTCCTTCGAGGGCCCTGATGAGTACGCGCAGGCGGGCGGACTGGGGGTTCGAGTAAAAGAGCTGTCGCGGGCGCTGGCCGAGCGCGGCTTCGAGACGCACCTTTTCTTCGTCGGCGACCCCAAGCTCCCGGCCGATGAGAGCGCGCTCGACGGGCGGTTGTGGCTGCATCGCTGGAGTCAATGGATAAGCCGCCACCACCCGGTCGGCGTCTACGACGGCGAGGATGACAAGGTGGCCGATCTCAATCGCAGCCTGCCCGACGCCCTGGTCAAGGACTACATCAAGCCTGCGGTCGGGCGCGGGAAGACCGTGGTCGTGCTCGGTGAGGAGTGGCACCTGGCCCATGCGATGAGCCTGATTTCGGATGCGCTCTATTTCGCCGGGCTGCGAGAGCGTTGCCTCCTCCTCTGGAATGCCAACAATCATTTCTCCTTCCACCGCATCAACTGGGGTCAGCTCGGCTATGTCAGCACGCTGATGACGGTAAGCCGCTACATGAAGCACATCATGTGGCGTTGGGGTGTCAATCCGATCGTGGTTCCCAACGGTATCCCCGGGTCGATGATCGCGCGGGTGAGTCAGGCGCAGGTGCGCGCCGTGCGCGCCGCAGTGAACGCGCCGGCCTTCCTGTTCAAGATCGGGCGCTTCAGCCCGGATAAGCGCTGGCACCAGGCGATCGCCGCCGTCGCCCAGTTGAAGGAACGTGGGGTCACGACGCGACTCCTGATGCGCGGTGGCCTCGAACCCTTCGGCGGGGAGGTGCTCGATTTTGCGCAACAGCGAGGACTGCGTGTGGCCTCGCTGTCCACCCGCA
Organism: Candidatus Dormiibacterota bacterium; assembly: GCA_030946735.1. Lineage (GTDB taxonomy): Bacteria > Chloroflexota > Dormibacteria > CF-121 > CF-121 > CF-13. The sequence goes on along the minus strand of JALYYE010000150.1, from coordinate 6,464 downwards.
TCGAGGACGTCACCGCGCTGGCGAAGACGCTCAAGGAGAACGCCGACGCTGACATCTGGAACGTAACGGCGTTCCTACCGGATGATCTTCTGCCGGTGCTTTACGCCTCGGCGACGGCCACCCTGGCGAACAGCGGGCACGAGCCATTCGGTCTGGTGGGCCTGGAGGCGATGGCCTCCGGTGGCGTCGCCTTCGTGGGCGCCACCGGCGAGGAATATGCCGAACCCTTCAAGAACGCCATCGTCATCGAGACGGAGGATGGGGCCGAGATCGTCGCCTATGTCAACCACCTGGCGGGTCATCCGGAGGCGGCGCGCAACCTGCGCATCGCCGCCCAGCGGACGGCGCGTGACTACACCTGGCAGCGTGTCATCGACATCTTCCTGCAGCGGCTCGAATTCGTGGCGCTGAAGCAGGGGCTGAAAGTCCCGTCTGAGAGGATAAGTAGCGATGCCTAACTCTGTAGTCATCTACATGGTGGCGCACCAGCCGCGCCGCATCCGGCTTCCCGCCCAAATGATCCCGCGCGGAACCCCACCAGAGAAGATGGACGCGCTGATCTTCGACGAGCAGATGGACCGGCGCTATTTCGACAAGGTGGCGAAGTACTGCTACCGTCCGGCGACCGAGCTCTTCCAATCGCTGGTCGACAAGGGGATGAAGATCTCGCTCGGCTTCTCCGTCTCGCTCCTGCTGCAGATGCGGCGCTTCGGGCCGGACGTGCTGGCAGGCTTCCAGAAGCTGGTCAGCCACGAGAACGTTGAGCTGGTCGCGGTCGAGCCCTACCATTCCTTCGTCTTTTATCTCGACATCGGCGCCTTCGCCGACCGGATGGCCTGGGGCAAGCGGCAGCTCGAAGAGACCTTTCAGAAAACGATCGCCGTGACCGACACGACTGAGATGTTCATGTCGAACGACGTCTACTTCCAGTTACAGCTGAGCGGTTTCAAGGGCGCCGTCATGGATGGCAGACCCTGGGTGATGGGCTGGCGCGAACCGACCCACCTCTACCGCTATCCCAACGAGGAGATGCGGCTCTTCACCCGCCACTACGAGCTGAGCGACGACGTCGGCTACCGGTTCAGCAACCGCCAGTGGAACGGCTGGCCTCTGATGGCCGATACCTACGCGACCTGGATCCGGCAGGCGATGGGCGAGTTCGTCTTCCTGGCGTGGGACTTCGAGACCTTCGGAGAGCACCACCGGGCAGACTCGGGCATCTTTCCCTTCATGCACGCGCTCCATGCCGACTTCGTGAAGAACAAGATGCGCTATCTTTCGCCGTCGGAGGCGATCGCCACCTTCAAGGACGCCCACGAGATGCCGCTCCCCGAGTACGGATGTACGTGGGCGGGAGACGGCGGCATGGACTTCTTCCTCGGCAACGAGGCGCAACAGGGAGTCTTCCGGCTGATGCACCACATCTACAACAAGGCGAAGCTCACCAGGCACCCCCACCTGATCGACATTGCCATGTGGCTGCTCCAGTCAGACAACCTGCACCTGATCCAGTGGTTTTCCAAGGCCGGGGCCCAGGCCGAAGTCTCCGCCTACTTCACCCCCGATGAATGGTGGGAGCTGGGCGGGCTGGGCATCCTGCGAGAACAGCAGCGTGTCTACGTCAACTTTCTGCGCGCCATGGACGAGTATGTGTAAATTGCGGAAATGGCCGCGCGCGGTTACCGCCTAGCGCACATCGAGACTCGCGGATAACCGGGATACGGCGACTCCTTGCCCACTGATACTCAGCCGCCTAGAATTCGAGCGGAATGGAAGAGAGGGGACTCCCTTGAGCGGCGTCCCGGCGTCTCTTCCCACGAACGACGAGCCGCCTGTCCTGGTCGCCGACGACGACCGTGACGTACGGACCATGCTGCGGACGCTGCTCGAGCTGGATGGGCACGAGGTCATGGAAGCCAAGGACGGCGACGAGGCCTGGAAAATGTGCGTCGAGACCCAACCGGCCGTGGTGGTGGCCGACATCCAGATGCCGGGGATCGACGGGTTACAGCTCTGCCGGAAGATCCGCGAGAGCCGCTACTCGCCGGACATCAAGGTGATCGTCTACACCGCCGGGATGGCGACCCCGGAGGAGGCGAAGAAGGCCGGCTGTGACGAGTATTTCCTGAAGACCGACCCCTTGCCCAAGCTGCGTGACAAGGTCCGCCAGTACACGAACGCCCGTAGCGGCCCTCCGACCCAGTAACGGCGAATACGGCCGGTATTCGGCCGATGCAAGGTCGGCCAGCACGCCAGGGTTATACAGCAGGGGTGCCTTCCTTGCACGTGCCTCCGTTTCCGGCCCTGGTCGCCGTGGCCATTGGCGTGCTGCTTCTGCTGCGGCTCGTCGGTGGGTCCATGCCCTGGGGCCAGCTGACGATCGCGGTGGGTCCGGACGGCCGGCCCATGCGACCGCGCGTCAAGTGGCATCTGTGGACGATCTGCCGCGGCGAGCCACCGCTGATGACGGCGGTGCTCGGTTTTGTCTCCATCGCGTTGGGGTTGCTGGCCCTCTTCCTGGTCGGGCCGGAGCTGGCGGAGTCGATCACGCATCCCGTCGCCCGCTGGCTGATCTACCTGATGATGTTCACGCTCGGGGCGTCCGGCGCCGTCGTTCCGGTCGGGGTCATCGTGCTCGTGCGCAGCGGCCTCGACCTTGCCGCCCGGCGATGCTCCATGGTCGGCGTAGTGGTGGGCCTGCGCCGGGACGTCGGGCTCTTCGGCCGCACCTACCGAGTAGCTGTCCAGGCCGGCGATCGCCTGATGACCAGAAAGCTCTGGGCCGAGGCTTTCCGGATCAACCGCGCGACCTTTGACCGGTTGCGGCCCGGTGACCGAATCACCATCGAGTACTCACCACACCTGCATTACGTCTTTACCACGGCGCTTCCGGAACCGCTGAAAAAAGCGGCCGGTTAGCTAGACTTTTTTCCCGTGACGCGCCCGCTGCATGTGGCATTCGTCTGGCACATGCACCAGCCTTATTACAAGGATGACCTGACCAGCAGTTTCCTGCTGCCCTGGGTCCGGCTGCGCTGCGCCAAGGACTATTACAAGATGCCGGCGCTGCTCGACGACTACCCGGATATCAAACAGACCTTCAACCTGGTGCCCTCGCTGGTCGACCAGGTGCAGGATTACGTCGACGGAGGATTTCACGACGTCTACCTCGACCTGGCTCGCCGTCCGGTATCGCAGCTAACCGGCGACGAGCGCGCCTTCATCACCCGCTGGATGACCGAGTCAAGCCAGATCCGGCGGGTCCGCCAGTATCCGCGCTACCTGGAACTCGTGCGCAAGCGTGAGCAGGGTTGGCCAGATGCCGCCGCCGATGGGATGGCCACCGTGTTCTCCGACGCCGAACTCCGCGACCTGCTCGTGTGGTTCAACCTTTCGTGGATCGGGCCCGAGGTGATGGAACGGGAGCCGGAGATTGCCGCGTTGGTGCGTAGAGGTCGGTCCTTTTCCGACGCTGATCTGGAGCCAGTCCTGCGCGTGCAGTTCGAGCTGCTTCGCAAGATGCTGCCCAAATATCGGGAGCTGCAGGATCGAGGACAGGCCGAGCTGATCACCAGCCCTTACTACCATCCCATCCTGCCGCTGCTCGCCGACCTTGGCATCGCACGCGTTGCGCGGCCCGACCTGGCAATGCCGCGGGCAAGCTTCAAGCACGCTGATGACGCCGCCGAACAGATGCGCCTCGCAATCGAGGCGCATCGCCGCAACTTCGGACGCCGGCCGCGCGGGAGCTGGCCGCCCGAGGCCGCCGTTTCCGACGACACCCTGCGGCTGGCGGGCGAACACGGGCTGGAATGGATGCTCAGCGACGAAGGAGTTCTGTCCCGGTCACTACCGAGTCCGCTCACGCGGGATGGGCAGGGGCAGGTAGCCCAGGCCGAGCTGCTCTATGCGCCCTATCGCGTGCAGGGCAGCGGTCCGCCCATCCATTTGGTGTTCCGCGACGCCCGGCTCTCGAACGCGATTGGCTTCGAGTACCAGAATTCGCCGGCCGATGAGGCGGCCGCGGACCTGGTCGGCAGGCTCCGTGCCATCCAGCAGCGGCAGCAGGACACCCCTTTTCTGGCGGTCATCGCCCTTGACGGCGAAAACTGTTGGGATTCGTACGAAGCCAACGGCAACCCGTTCCTGCGCTCGCTCTACAGTCGGCTGACGCGCGAGCCCGACCTGAAAACGGTGACCGTCTCGGAATTCCTCTCGGACTTCCCAGCCGAGCGATCGCTCTCCCGCATCCATCCCGGCTCATGGATCAACGCGAACTTCGACACCTGGATCGGCGACGAGGAACACAACGTGGCCTGGGAATTGCTGGCGGGGGCCCGGGACCTTCTGAGTGAACGCGAACGAGCCGCGGATGAGCCCGAGTCGCTCGCGACGGCGCGCCGCGAGACCCTGATCGCCGAGGGAAGCGACTGGTTCTGGTGGTTTGGCCGCTTTCACGATTCCGGGATGGACCAGATATGGGACAGCCTCTTTCGGCTGCATCTCCGCAACATCTATATGTCGCTGAAACAGCCGCCTCCGGCGGAGCTCTACCGGCCCATCGCCGCGGAAGCCGGCGGCTCCGCCTCGAAGCGGCCCCATCGCAAGATCACGCCCAAGCTCAACGGTGTCCTGGATGAGGAAGAGTGGGAGGCCGGTGGATACGTGGACGTGAGCGCGCTCTTTGGCGCGATGCATCCTCCGAAGGGGGCCGTCCGGCGGATCTGGTTCGGACACGACGACCGGAACCTCTACCTTCGATTCGACATGCTCCCGGCATGCCAGCCCCGTCCGGTTGAGCTCGAGATCTTCTTCTCCGGCAGTCCGAAGCACGCCAGCGATGGCAATTTCGGTTTCGATCCCGCCCTCCGGCTCACGGCGAAGGCCAGCGGGGACGCGCTCGAGCTGGAGCTGCGCCCGGTGACGCCGGATGGGCAGTTGAAGCAGCCGCGCTGGGCCGGCCGAGCCACGGCCGGCGATGCGATCGCTTTTGCGCTGCCCTTCGACGCCCTCGGGCGCGAACCTGGCGAAACCGTGGAAATGGTGGCGGTCGCCCATCAACAGGGCAAGCCGGTCGAACAGCTCCCTCCCACGGGCTCGATCGCGGTGCGCGTGCCGGGCGACGTCTTCAGCGGCCGGCATCAGCAGCCTCTCAAGATCCTGCTGGTGGCGGCCGAGGTCGCACCCTTCGCCAAGGTTGGTGGCCTTGCCGACGTGGCCGGTGCACTGCCCAAGGCGCTCAAGGCGATGGGACACGACGTCCGCGTCGTCATGCCGCGCTACGGGAGCATCGACGTCGAAAAGTACGGATTACGCCGGATCGTGACCAACCTGGGCGTACCCCTTGCCCACCAACCGATCAACGCGGACGTGCTCGAGGGACGGATCGCGGGGGAGGTGCCGATCTACTTCATCGACAATCCGCAATTCTTCGGCCGCGACGGGATGTACGGTTTCTGGGACGACGACGCGCGCTTCATCTATTTCAGCCGGGCCGCGCTGGAGATGCTACGTCCGATCGACTTCCGGCCCGATGTGATCCACGTCAACGATTGGCACACGGCCGTCATTCCGAATATGCTGGCCCGCCTCTATGCCGCAGACCCCTTCTACGCCGACATCGCCACGGCGCTCACCATTCACAATCTCGCCTTCCAGGGTGTCTTCGGCTACGGTGCGCTGAACCTGGCGGACCTGGAGCAATGGGGCCTGATCAAGCCTGGCATGCCCGGGCTCGACGATGGCGTCAACCTGCTCGGCCGTGGGCTCTATTTCTCGGATGTGGTCAACACCGTAAGCGACCGCTACGCGCAAGAGATCCTAACCCCCGAGTACGGCGAAAGGATGGACCCATTGCTAGGCGTCTTTCGCGGCAAACTCCACGGAATCCTCAACGGCATCGACTACGACGTCTTCAACCCCAAGACCGATGCCTCGCTGGCTGCCCAATACGACATCGAGAGCTTGGAGAGGAAGGTTGAAAACAAGCTCGCGCTGCAGAAGGAGGTTGGCCTGCCGCAGGATCCCTCGATACCGGTACTTGGCCTGATCTCGCGCCTCTACGACCAGAAAGGCCTCGACCTGATCGCCAACATCATGTGGGGACTGATGCGGCTCAACCTCCAACTCGTGGTGCTGGGGGCCGGCGACGGGCGCTACGAGGAGATGTTCCGCGCCAACGCGCGGGACAACCCCCAGAAGGTTTCCGCCACCATCGGGTTCAAACCGGTGCTGGCGCAGCATATCTACGCCGGCTCGGACATGTTCTTGATGCCGTCGCGGTTCGAGCCGTGCGGCCTCGGCCAGTTGATCAGTCTTCGCTATGGGACCATTCCCATCGTGCGTGCCACCGGCGGGCTGGCAGACACCATCGCCGACTGGGACCCGGTGAAGCAGACAGGGAACGGCTTTGTCTTCTCGGCCTACGATCACTGGGACCTGTTTGCCCAGGTGGTCCGGGCGCT
>JALYYE010000106.1 GCA_030946735.1 Candidatus Dormiibacterota bacterium | reverse complement strand
CCCGCTGTTCCGGGACTACCCGATCGCCTACGCCCTCAACATTGGCCGTGTCCGGTCAGGCTCATGGTCGTCGACAGTGCCCGACGAGCTGGAGTGCGAGGGTCGCGTGGGCGTTCCGGTGCGCATGACCTCGGCGGAGGCGCGCCGCCAGTTCGCGGCGGCGCTCGCCGACGCCGCGCAGCGCGACAGCTGGCTGCGCGAGCACCCACCGCAGCTCGAGTGGTACGGCGGACAGTTCGATGCCGTCGAGGTTGATTCCGATCTTCCGGCGTTCGCCGCCCTCCGGGCGGCGCACGCGCAGGAGTTCGATGTCCCGCCGGAGCTCGTGGGCGCCCCCTACGGATCCGACATGCGCTTGCTGGTGCACGAAGCCGAAACGCCAGCGATCCTCTATGGTCCCGGCGACATTCGGCAGGCGCACGCGACCGATGAATGGATCGCCGTAACCGAAATCGTGCAGGCTGCCCGGGTCGTTACCGCGGCGGCAGCCCGATACCTCGCGGCCTGATTAGATCGTTTGGCCGGTCACGGCGAACGGCTGGATCTTGAGGGTGACCCGATGCTCGTCGGGTTCCAGCTCACGGAATTTCTGGCCCGTGTAGCGATGGGCGAGGCGGTTGATGAATTCGGCTTTCGGGTCGGGGATCAAGCTGACCAGACGACCCCGGATCTGCGCGTAATGGTCCGGCGTCCTGGGATCGACGAGAAGCATCGTCACCTCGCGGTCGCGCTGCAGATTCTTCGGCCACGTGCGCTTGGTGTTGCTGTTGAGCCAGAAGAAGCCGTCTTCCAGCTCGAACCACACGGGATTCAGCTGCACCGACCCATCCCCCCGTTTGGTCGCAACCACGATCAGGATCGGCAGCGCCGCCAGCTTCCGGACCGCCGGACTGAGCGCAGCCGACGCCTTCTTAGCGCCAGCCATCGATCGCGCCGGTCACGCGTAGCGGCTCGATCTGAATCTTGATGCGGCCGGTGCGCGGCCCCTGGTAATCCTTCTTCAGGTAGCGGTGCGAGAGCTCGTTGATGTGATCCCCACCGGCGTCTTCCGCCCAGTTCACCATCCGACCTTCGACCTGTGCCCAGCGGAACATCTCCTTTGGGTCGACTAGCAGCAGGGTGATCCGCGGGTCCCGCTGCAGGTGTTTGAACCAGCCACGGTTAGTCCCACCGTTGATCCAGAAGGAGCCGTGCTTCTGCTCGAACCAGACGGGGACCATTTCCACCGAACCGTCCTTGCGGTTGGTGCCGATGATCGCCGGAAACACCTCCTCGGTGAAGGCCTGCATCTTGGGGCTGAGCTCAACGGCCATTTACACGACCTCCCACTTGAATAACCGGGTCGCCAGTATGACGGCGACCGCGAGCCAGGCGACGATGCCGATCAAGTCCGTGCGAATCGCCCAGAGCGAGGCGCCATCGACGCTAATGCTACGCAACGCGTCAGAGACGTAGGTCAATGGCGAGTATTGCGTGATCGTCTGCAGCCATTCGGGCATGCTGGAGCGGGAGAAAAAGATGCCGGAGAGGAACATCAGTGGCAGGGAGACGAGGTTCGCGATCGGCGCCGCCGTCTCCTCACTTTTGGACGCGCCAGAGATGGCCAGGCCCATCGCCAGGAAGACGCCGCCGCCGATGATGCCCACGATGAGCAGGTAGAGGAGGTTGCCGGCGAAATGGAAGTGAAAAACAAAGAAGCCCACCGCGAGCAGGACGACGATCTGCAGCGCCACCGTCGCCAGCCGGGTGACCAGCTGGGAGAAGAAGAAATCGCGAACCCGCATCGGGGTCGCCATCAGGCGACGGAGGATGCCGCGTTGCTTCCACTGGACGAAGGTGAACACCACGCCGAAGAGCCCGGTCTGCATGATCGACAGGGCAATCATGCCCGGCACCAGGAAATCGACGTAGGTCAGGTTGCGGCTCTGGACCGGCTGGGCCTGCAGCGTGAAGGCCGGCGCGATACCCGCCTTCGCAAAGGAGGCCTGATCCATGAACTGGTTCATGATCGCAATCGCGACTTGCGAATTCTGGGGGTTGCCCTGGTTGTAGTAGCCGGCGATGGCGGTCGATCCCTGCCCGATGGAAGCTGGAAGCACGGCGACCAGGTCGCGGTTTCCCCGCGTGAGCTCGCGCTTCTCGGCGTCGAGGCTGCCAAGGTGTAGCTTGACCGCTTTGATGCCTCGAAGATTGCTGATGATCGTGTCGCTAATCTGGTTGTGGGCCTGGTCGACGACGCCGATGTTGACGCTGGGCGTGCTGTTCCCGAAGTTGATCAAGCCGAAGATGCCCATGATCATCAGCGGCACCAGCAGGCTGAAGAAGATCGCCCCACGGTTGCGGAAATAGGCCTTGAGCGACGACCAGGTCAGCATCAGGAAGGGGTTGCGCTTCACGTTAGTTTTCGCGCAGTCCGTGCCCGGTCATGTCGAGGAAGACGTCCTCAAGGCTGGCCGATCGCTCCACCCGCTCACCCTTAAATCCCTTGTCGAGCAGCCGCTGGATCAACGCGTCGGGCGGCTCCATCGCCAGGATCTTGCCGTGGTCCATGATCGCGACCCGGTCGCAGAGGGTCTGGGCCTCATCCATGTAGTGGGTGGTGAGGAAAATCGTCCGCCCCTCGGCACGGATGGATTGCGCCAGCTCCCAGAGGTTTCGGCGTGCCTGCGGGTCGAGGCCGGTCGTCGGCTCGTCGAGAAACAGGATCTGCGGCTCGTTGACGAGCGCCGTGGCGATACTGAAGCGCTGCTTCTGGCCGCCGGACAGGGTGCTCACTTTCGAGCGCGCCTTCTCGGCAAGGTCGACTTTCTTGAGGATGGCCATGGCGTCCACCGTCCGCCTGTAGAGGGCGGCGAACAAGTCGAGCAGCTCCAGCAGGTTCAGGCCGTCGAAGAAGGCCGACGATTGCAGCTGGACACCGATGACGTTCTTCACCTTCTCGGGGTCCTTGCGGACGTCGATGCCACCCACCAGCGCCTGGCCTTCGTCGGCGCTGCGCAGACCTTCGAGAATCTCGACCGTCGTCGTCTTACCGGCGCCGTTGGGACCCAGCAGCCCGAAGATCTCTCGCTCTTTGACGCGGAATGAGATGCCGTCGACCGCCACCAGGCTGCCGTACCGCTTGCGCAACCCGTCGACGACAATCGCAAAGCCATGCGTGTCGGTACCCAGGCCTGGTTCGCCCGGCCGCGCGATAACGCTCATGCCGCAGCCAATTATCGCTGCTGCTTCCGTTGGACCGCAGATCTCAGATCGCAGTCGCCGGCCCCATCGTCTTCTCCAGGATGACGATCACCTCGCCCGGCTGGAAGCCGAGTTCGCGGTTGATCGCCAGCATGCCGGCGTTATCCGCGCGGTTATCGGTGTGCACGACCGGGGTCCCCTGCTGCGCCGCCCAGCGGGTCACCAGCATCTTCAAGACCCGCGCGATCCCCCGACGGCGGTGACTGCTCAGCACGCCAGTGTCTCCCACCTCGGCATTGCCATCCGGGCGGCGAAGCAGATAGCTCAAACCGACGATGTGATCGCCGTCACGGGCCACGAACAGGCTGTCGAGCAGGATGGACGGGCGCTCGAAGATGCTTCGCACGAACGTCTCGAATGGAGGATCCTGCCAGTCGACATGCGCCTCATGCGGCATGTCGCGCCAGATCGCCGTGGTGCATCGATAAAGTTCCTGGCGAGCCGCCGAACCATCGATCTCGGGAAAAGCGATCGTCTCGATGCTTTCGTTGCGCAGTCGACGCTGGAGTTCGTCGAGTTTGCTGAGATTCACTGTCGACGGCCGCTGGCGTGACGTCTGGTAGCGCTCCAACTCCGTGAAACCGCGCTTTCGCAGCAGCGGCAGTGCTGTCTCGAGCTCGCGTGCGAGGGTTTCGACCTCGAGCCACCTGACGCCGGCGACCGCCGCGAAGCGCTCGACCTCGCCGGCAAGGCCCGCTCCCAGCCCCTGCCGCCGGTATGCGGGAGCAACCGTGACGAATCCGGAAGCGCGATCCGTGTACCGTGCCCCGTCGTCACTCAAGGCAGCCTCGGCCGCCCCCGCCAGGGCACCGGCATCTGTCCATGCGCCGAGCCGTAGGGTTGGCTCATCCGCCGGCCGCAAGGTCTCCTCGAACAGAAACTCCTGGAAGTCCGTCTGCCAGTACCTGAACTGGTTGGCAAGCTCGAGCCAGGCTTTCAACTCCCCCGGCTCGACGGGGCGGATGGAAAAGGGGGTGGCACTCACCCCCTCACCCTATCTAGAACGTCAGAGAAACCGAGCCGTTGATCGAGGCGCTGTAGACGACGCATCCCACAAACCAGATGTTGGCGCGATAGTGGGTGAGCGTCGCGCTGAACGTTCCGGAGCCGTGACCGTTGTCCAGGCCCACGTCGAACAACTCGCCGTGGACCGCATAGCGCTGGTTGCTGCAGCCGCTGAATCCGCTGAGCTGCTTGACGGTCCCATGCCAGGGCGTAAACGAGCCGTGGATCGCATCGGGCCGTCCGTTGATCACGGTGTTGAGTCGGAAGCTGCCCCCCGTGATATAGACCGGATGATGATTCAGTTGCTGGTGGCGAACATCGATGTACCAGGCTCCGGCGAAACTTCCGGTGGCCTCGCCGACAAACTGGCCCTCGGTTGGCGTCGCATTGGGCAATTCGCTGCCGTGAATCGATTCCACATAGGTGCTGCTGGCGGCGGCGCTAACCGTCATCAGCAGGCTGGCACCGAGAGCAAGCGCGATCGATAGCGCGGGTCGTTTCATGTTCCCTCACACCCTCTTGACTTGATTGAGCGCTCAGCACGTGAACGCTGGCCGCGGCGCGAGGTTACGCGCTAACCGCGCTCAGCGCCTCTTCGAGGATGTCGAGCCCACGATCGAGTTCTTGCTCGTTGATGGTGAGGGGAAACAACAAGCGGATGACATTGTCGTAAAGACCGGCTTTCAGTAGAACGAGACCGTGCGTGTGGCAGTAGCGCAAGACATCATTGGTCATCGGCCCGGCCGGTTCGCGCGTCGCACGGTCGGTCACCAGCTCCATGGCGACCATGGCACCCAGCCCGCGGACGTCTCCCACCTGCGGGTGACGATCCTGCCAACCACGCATCCGTGCCAGCGCGCGATCGCCGAGTCGCTTGCCTCGCTCCGGAAGCTTCTCCTCGATCAGCACGTCGATGACGGCCAGGGCTGCCGCGCAAGCAACCGGATTGCCGCCAAACGTTCCGCCCAATCCACCCGGGTTGGTCGCATCCATCAGCTCGCTGCGGCCGACAACGGCACCAAGCGGGAGCCCGCCGCCCAGCGACTTGGCGAGAACGATCAGATCCGGCTCGATGCCGGAATGCTCCACGGCGAACATTCGTCCCGTGCGACCGAAGCCGGTCTGGACCTCGTCGGCAATCAGCGGGATCTCGTAATCGGTGCAGAGCTTGCGAAGCGCGGGGAAAAAATCTGGCGGCGGGACCACGAAGCCGCCTTCACCCTGGACCGGCTCGACGAGGATGCCCGCGACGCGATCGGCGCTCACGGTCGTCTTGAACAGCTGGCGTACGGCCTCGACGCAGGCGCCGCCGAGGCTTTCGGCGGCCATGCCTGCGGGCCGGCGGTATTCGTACGGATATGGCACCTGGTAGACCTCGGCCGCGTAGGGGCCGAAATTCTGCTTGTAGGGCGCGACTTTTCCCGTGAGCGTCATCGACATCAAGGTCCGGCCGTGGAATGCGTTGTGGAAGCTGATGACGGCCGGACGGCCGGTCGCCTGGCGCACCACCTTGACGGCGTTCTCGACGGCCTCCGCTCCGCTATTGAGCATTAGCGCTTTCTTAGGAAAGGCCCCGGGAGTGATCTCGCACAGCCGGCGGGCGAGGCGCACGTACACCTCGGGCATCATCACGGGCGCGCCCGAGTGCACCAGGCGCTCGGCCTGCTCGCGGATGGCGGCGACCACGTGGGGGTGCCCGTGGCCGACGTTCATCACGCTGATGCCGGTGGCGAAGTCGATGTATTGGTTCCCATCGACGTCGGTGAGGCTGGCGCCGCTTCCTCCTGCCGCGAAGACCGGCATGGTGGATGCCAT
>JALYYE010000153.1 GCA_030946735.1 Candidatus Dormiibacterota bacterium | reverse complement strand
CGCGGCTTGGGGATTGGAGCTGATGTCGCGAAGCTTGGGCGTGTCAGGCTGGCTGTAGATCAGAAAGCTGTGGCCGTCCCAGTGAAACCACACTGGACTCGGGATCGGAATACCATCCGGTCTCACGGTTATTAGCCAGATCTGCCCTTATCGATCAACATGCCGATTTCCTCGCGCTACCGTGGTGGCCGGCGCTTCTGCCAGCGCTTATGGACATCCATCAGCGTCTCTCCGCGGTGGCGGCTGCCTGGACGCGGACGGGTCGGTGGCAAGCGCGTCCCCCACCACAGCAACAGGCCGATGCCCAGGGCGATCAGGATGACAGCGACAAGTGGTCCGGCCAGCTAGATCTGCTCGATGCCCTTGACGAGGATGGTGACGAACGCACCCAGTGCCGTGATGCCGACGGCCGCGTAAAAGACTGGAGCGATGGTCTGGAAGGGCAGGCCGAGCGCAGTGGCGACCGCCGCGGCAAACACAGTAAGCGCGATCCCCGCCGAAGAGGCTCGCCCCCAGGGGGTGTGTCGCACGCGCAGTGTGCGGCGCCGGATCAGCAGGAACGTGATGCCGCCCACGATCGGGAAAGCGTAGCGAAGCGTGACCAGCGCGGCCAGCCACTGCGGGAGGATGCCAATCGCCGCCAGCGAGATCGCCGCCACGCTGAAGAACAGCCCGTCCATGAAGGGGTCGTAGAGCCGGCCCCACCGAGTCGACGCGTGGCGCCGGCGCGCCAACCAGCCGTCCAGCAGATCGGTGAACGCGGCCAGGCCGAACACGAGGACCAGCGGGAGGTAGGCTCCGCCGCTCGCCCAGTGCGCGCCCCATGCCACCCAAACCGCCGCCAGCCCGCGCAGCTCGGTGAGGCGGTTCGGCCAGCCGAGTGAGGTCTGCAGCTCGCCCGACTCGAGGTTGACCATCAGCCCGAGGTGCAAGGACAGATCGAACATCAGCACGCCCCAGCCCAACAGGCTGGTCACGAGGAACCAGATCGCATCCGTGAGCCCGAACCCGCGAAACACCGCCGCGCTGGCCAGCATGATGCCGATCACGCCGGCGACCGTGAAGCGCAGCCAGGAGGCCCGCAACTCGGCGTTCAGCCCGAGAATTTGCATCGATCGGATCCAGGATGCGCGCCAGAAGGCGGCCCAGGCGTGCCAGCTGTAGCCGCCTCGCTTGAGGTCGTGGAGGAGCCCGATGACGAAGATGTTCGGTGGGAGATCAGGCTCGTCCTTCCCATTGGACGTTTCGTTGGGCCGGCGGACCATGACTTGAGTAAAGGCGCTTTCGCGCGACGCGTCAAGGACCGTCCGGCGGCCCCTCGCTCGACGCGGCGATTCAGGGCACGATCGGCGGCAGCGAGGGAACCGGAAGCGGCGGGAGGGAGGGCAGCACGCCTGGGAGTCCCGCGGGCCCGTTTGGAGCGGTTCCGCCGGTCGATGTCACACCCGCCGGGGCTCCGCATGCAGCGGATCGCAGCGCCGGATCCACTTTGATAGCGAGGTCCTGGATCGCCATCTCGGGGGCCACGTCGACCGGCGCGGGCTGCCCGGTGAGCTTGCAGAGCGTCATAGAGGCCACCTCGGCCGGGCGGGCCCAGTCGGCCGGCTTCTTGCTGCCGTAGTAGGCCTTGACGAACTGCTTCCAGGAAGACGCGGGCCCGATCTCGCCCCACAGGCCGCCGTACGCCCTGGTGCTCATCGACTCGTTGTGAGGCGTCGGCTGGCTGACCGTCCGGCCCATCCAGGACGCGACGGCCAGGTCGGCCGTGTACCCGATGTACCAGGCATCCTTGAAATCCGTTGTGGTGCCCGACTTGGCGGCGACCGGGAAGCCCATCGAGGGATGAACGGCACCCTTGAGGATGTCGGTCAGCATGTAGGTCGCAGAGGCTGGGAGCACGCGCTCGCCGGCGTCGGCTTGCGCCGGGTTCGACTCGAGCAGCGCACCGGCCGCGTCGCGGATCTCGAGGACGTCCAGGGGTCGAACGCGATGGCCGCCATTCGCGAAGGTGCTGTAGGCGGAGAGATGGTCGACCATGCGGAGCTCGCTGGCGCCGAGCGTCGTCGGCAGGGTCGGATCGAGCGGTGTGTTGATCCCGAGGCTGCGGACGGTTGCGAACACCTTCTGGATGCCGACGTCCTTGAAGAGATGCACCGACGAGATGTTGCGCGACTTCTGCAGCGATTCGCGTAGCGTGATGGTGCCTAACTCGCGGCTATCCCAGTCGTGCACCGGGTACCCCGGAAACGCCTTGGCGCCGTTGCTGTCATCGAGCGGCGAGGCCGGTGTCCAACCGTTCATCAGCGCGGTGATGTAGGTGTAGGGCTTGAACGAGGAGCCCGGTTGACGTAGCGCCGCGGTGTAGTTCACCTGCCCGCCGATATCGGCGTTGGCGTAATCGGCGCTGCCGACCATGGCCAGGACTTCGCCGGTATGCGGATTCATGACCAGCATGGCGCCATTGTTGACGCGATAGCTCGAGGCGTAGCGCGTGACGCCGTCGTGAACCGCCTGCTGCGCCAGCGACTGGGTCTTCGGGTCCAGCGTCGTTACGATCTTCAGGCCGGCGCGCAGCAGGTAGCCGGGATCGTAGCGCTGCTCCAGCTCGCTCCAGACGTAGTCGACGAAGTGCGGCGCCAGCGAGGCACGCTGGCCGACCGCGGCCTGGTGCGCCGCGACCAGCTTGGGCCCGAGGTCCTCCGCGTAGGCCTTGTCGGCGATCGCTGCGGTGATGTAGCCGTCGCGCACCATCGCGCTGAGCACGTCGTGCTGGCGATCGCGGGCACGGATATAGCCCTCGGTCAGAAATGGATTCAGGTAGCTCGGACGCTGGGGCAGGCCGGCGATGAAGGCCGACTGGGCGAGATCGAGGCGCCGCGCGGAGGCGCCGAAGTAGGTCTGCGAGGCCGCCTCCACCCCAAACGATTGATTGCCGTAGAAGATGGTGTTGAGGTACATCTCGAGGATCTGGTCCTTGGTGTACTGGCGCTCCAGCTGGACCGATAGCATGAGCTCCCGCGCCTTGCGGTCAAGGCTGCGACTGCTGGCGCTCCCGCTCAGCAGGTAGTTCTTGACCAGCTGCTGGGTGATGGTGCTGCCGCCCTGGGCCGCCCGCTGGTGCAGCAGGTCGTAGACGCCGGCTGCGACCATCCGCACCGGGTTGACCGCACCGTGGTTGTAGAAATCCTTGTCCTCGATCGCGATGGTGGCGTGTCGCAGGTCCCACGACATGTCATTGAGGGGCACGACCGTGCGTCGCTGCTGGTAGCGCTCCTCCAGCAGGGTGACCCCGTCGCGCGCGTAGATTCGCGTCGTCTGCGGCAGGTTCCTCGCGCTCAGGTGGTCGAGGCTGGGCAG
>JALYYE010000085.1 GCA_030946735.1 Candidatus Dormiibacterota bacterium | reverse complement strand
GCCACCCTGGGGGGGCAGGGCGGAGGTCGGGGATGCGGACGCTCTCGTTCCTTGGACTCGACGCCGCTGAGCGCCCACGCTTGAGCGCGACGTCGATCCGTCAGCTTGCCCGGCTCGGAACGGTGGTGCGCTGGCCGGGCCTGCTCTTTGCCGCCATCCTGTCGCTGGCAGTGCCGCCGCGGTCGTCCATCGGCCTGGCCCTGGTCCTGGTGTGGGTGACGCTCTACAACGCCTGGGGCATGATCGCCATCTCGAAAACCGATGACCGGTCGATCCTCCGCATCGGCCGGGCCCTCACCTTGCTCGACACGGTCAGCTACTTCCTGGTGCTCTTCGTCTTTGGCGGCGTCGGCGCGAGCACCAGTATCTACGCGGCCTACATCCTGCTGATTGTCTGGATGGTTGCCTACGATGGCGCCGAAGGGGCCATGCTGTGTGTCGGCATCTTCGTGCTGGGCATGATCGCCCTCCATGCCGCCCTCAACGCCGTCTACCACGAGGACTTTGGGAGCCGTGACCTCCTGTTGTGGAGCCTGATCATGCTGGTGGCGGGCGCCATCCTGGCCGCCTACGACCGGATTGTCATCGGGGGTGTGCTGCCGCAGGCGTCGGGTCGCGCGGCCGCCGATGGGTCGCTCCCGGAGGCTTCGCGGGCCCTCGGCAGAACGGTCGAGACGGCGGTGACCAGCGCCGGTGCCCCCACGGTTCGCCTTTCGCCTCGCGAGCAGGAGGTTCTCCAGCTGGTTTCCGAGGGCTACTCGAATTCCATGATCGCCGGCCGCCTCCATCTCAGCGAGAACACGATCAAGTCCCACGTCGAAAGTCTCTTGATCCGGCTCAACGCCCGCAACCGGGCCGAGGCCGTGGCCGCCGCCTCGCGCCAGAACTTGATCTAGAAATCAGGCCTCTCCCCCGTTCGGCCTCCCCCAATTGGAACCCGCTGAGCTCCATCTTTCATCACCCCGGGGGATAGCGGCGGCTCCTGGCGGGACGTAGGCTGTTGCCAGTGGGGGCGCCGATCGACCTGGGGGGCGCTCCGATGGCGACCAGGATGGTGGGGGGTTTCATCCTGGTCGCCTTTCTTTTGTGTGTGCTGCTCGCCTGGCCGGGCCGCCGGCGGTGGCCGCTCTGGTTGATCGGCGGGCTATGCAGCTCCCTCTGCGCGGCACTGACTCTGAGCCTCACCGACGGCGCCGGATGGCTGGTGGCGCCCTTGCGGCTGGCAGCGCTGGGGCTGGCGGCCGTCTTTCTGGCCGCGGCCGCCCTCCGAGACCTCCGCGACCCACTGCGCTGATCGCCCAGAGGGCCTCATCTCGCGCCCTTGACCGCGGAAGAGGCTGTCAGGTAACGTTATACTTGTATTGTTAGCAACTACCCAGGGAGGGTTTCACATATGATCCTGTTCCTCATCCTTTTGGTCCTGGCCGCCGCCGGGGTCGGTCTCTACGCATCGGAGAACTCCGCAACGCATGATGTGACCTTTTGGCAATGGCACTGGTCCGCGGTCCCAGACTGGCTCCCCGTCGTGGCGACCGCAGCGTTGTTCGGCGGCCTATTCCTTCTCTACATGCTGTACTCCGGAATGGTTCACGGCGTTCGCGTTGGCTCGATGCGCCGCAGGGTCACGACCCGTGAATCGACCATCAACGATCTTCGCCGCGAGAACCAACGGCTGCGGGAAGAGAACGCCCGGGTGCGCAGCGAGCTGGGCGGCACCGACCGCGGCGTGGCGGCGACGAGCGATCGCGGTGCCATGGAGGAGACCCCTACCGGGAAGCGGAAGCCGGCCTATCAGGACACCAACCGGGTCAGCAGCCGTGACGCTAACCGCGAACCGGTGGCGGCGGACCCGGCCACAGACCGTTCACGCACCGCGCCCTATCGGCCGCGCGCAACCTTCGGCGAGCGCGTCCGCGCCTTTTTCGGCGGGCGAGACCGGGCGGGGTATTGAGCCGGTACGGTTCTTCGTAGTTTTCTGCAGCACAGGGTCTCCATCACGAGGCCCTGTTTTTTATGGCGTTCATGTCTCCCGGCTTGACAGCTAGCCAGTCGTGTCAGCTAAATTGATACCGTCAGTAGCAGTTAGTGAATCGCGGGCCCGATGTTCTTCTGTGCAGACGTCGCGTGCAACGTCCGGTTCAAAGGAGGCGAGTAATGCCAGCCAGCGGCAAGCGAGGCTTCGGTTCCATGGATGAGGCAAAGCAGCGGGAAATCGCCAGCAAAGGCGGTCAGGCCGCGCACCTGAAGGGGTCCGCACACGAGTTCAGCTCAGAAGAGGCCCGGCAGGCGGGTAGCAAAGGCGGGAAGGCGGCCCACGAAAAAGGCTCCGCCCATGAGTTCTCTTCCGAAGAAGCCCGGGCGGCCGGCCGCAAGGGCGGCGAGGCTTCCAGCCAGGATCGCAACCGGATGGCTGCCATCGGCCGCGAGGGCGGGAAACACTAGGGGCCTGGGGGAGGAAACCAGTCGGGCTGCCTCCCCCTTCCGTGGTTAAAGGGCGCCGACCAGCTCCTGGATGCGTGCTTCCGAGAGGGTGACGTCCGATAGGTTGCCGGCGAAGTAGGCGTCGTACGCCGCCAGGTCGAGCAGCCCATGACCGCTCAGGTTGAACAGGATGGTCGGTGAGTCGCCGCGCTCGCGCGCCTTGACCGCCTCATCGATGACGGCGCGGATTGCGTGGGCACTCTCGGGGGCCGGAATCGTCCCCTCGGCCCGGGCGAACTGTACGGCGGCTTCGAAGACGCTGCGCTGCGGGTAGGCGACCCCTTCGATGTAGCCGTGATCGACCAGCGCCGAAACCAGCGGCGCCATGCCGTGGTAGCGCAACCCGCCGGCATGGATGCCCTCCGGCACGAAGCGGTGGCCGAGCGTGTGCATCTTCACCAGCGGCGTCATCTCGCCGGTGTCGCCGAAGTCATAGGTGTACTTGCCGCGGGTGATCGATGGGCACGCCTCCGGCTCGGCGGCGATGAAACGGGTCTTGCTGCGCCCCTGTAGCCGCTCGCGCAGGAATGGAAACGCGAGCCCGGAGAAGTTACTCCCGCCGCCGACACAGCCGACCACAATGTCCGGCATCGCCTCGGCGCGCTCCATCTGCAACAGCGCCTCCTCGCCAATGATCGTCTGGTGCATCAGCACATGGTTGAGGACGCTGCCCAGCGAATACTTCGTGTCCTCACGGCCGGCGGCGTCTTCCACCGCTTCCGAGATCGCGATGCCCAGGCTGCCGGTCGAATCGGGATTCTCGGCGCGGATGCGCTGCCCAACGTGGGTACGGTCCGAAGGGCTGGGCACGACCTCGGCGCCCCAGACGTGCATCATGCTCTTGCGATAGGGCTTCTGCTCGAAACTGATGCGAACCATATAGACCATACATTCGAGGTCGAAGAGCTTGGTGGCAAACGCGAGCGCGCTTCCCCACTGGCCGGCGCCCGTTTCGGTGGTAAGCCTTTTGGTGCCCGCCGCCTTGTTGTAGAAGGCCTGCGCCACCGCCGTGTTCGGCTTGTGCGACCCCGGCGGGCTGCCGCCCTCGTACTTGTAGAAGATCCTCGCCGCGGTCTTCAGCTCGCGCTCCAACCGGCTGGCACGCATCAGCGGCGTCGGGCGCCATAGCCGTAGCGCGTCCAGCACGGGACTTGGGATGTCGATGTATCGCTCCTGCGAGACCTCTTGCTTGATGAGCTCCATCGGGAAGAGAGGCGCGAGGTCTTGCGGACCAATCGGTTGCTTAGTTCCGGGGTGAAGCGGCGGGGTCCCCGGGAATGGAAGATCAGCCTGGATGTTGTACCAGCGCTTGGGTATCTCTCGCTCGTCGAGCACGATCTTGTTGGCGATTTCAGGGGCGTGAATGCTCATGGGCTTGCTCCCTCCTGTGGTGCCTAGGTTTTAGCATGGACGGCACTGCGATGCAAAGGCCCGACCGATCCGGCATGCTCACCGCCCTGGAACGACTGGTGGTGGCAGAGTCGCCTTCGTTGGACAAGGCGCGCTGCGATGCCTGCGCGGACCAAATCGCCGAGCTCTTCCGGCAACGGATCGGGGTCTCCGCCATACGACACCGGCGGCCGGACGCCGGCGATCACCTGGAGATCCGGCTCGGTGAAGGCCCCGAACCAATCGTCCTACTGTGTCATCACGACACGGTCTGGCCAGAAGGCACGCTGACGCGGCTGCCGTTCCGCACCGATGGCGATCGCGTAACGGGCCCCGGGACGTACGACATGAAAGCTGGGATCGTGGAGGCCGCCTTTGCCCTCGAACACGCGCGGCCCAAACGTCCGGTCGTGGTCCTGTCCACGTCCGACGAGGAAATCGGCAGCATCAGCTCGCGGGCGTTGATCGAGGAAACAGCTCGCCAGGCCGTCGCCGTGCTGGTTCTGGAGCCGGCCGTCAGCGGCGGTGCTATCAAGACCGCCCGCAAAGGCATTGCCGATTTCGTTCTCGAGGTCGTCGGCCGGGCGGCTCACGCCGGGGTCGAGCCAGAGAAGGGCATCAGCGCGATCGAGGAGCTCGCACACCAGGTGCTTGCTCTCAAGCGGCTCGCCGATCCCCCCAAAGGCACAACGATCAACGTTGGGGTGGCCCACGGGGGGACCCGGCCCAATGTCGTGGCGGCGCAAGCCCGGGCCGAGATCGATGTCCGTTTCGCCCTCGCGTCGGAGGCGGAGCGCGTAGTCGCCGCCATCCGGGGTCTGCAGCCCCG
Source organism: Candidatus Dormiibacterota bacterium (assembly GCA_030946735.1). Taxonomy (GTDB): domain Bacteria; phylum Chloroflexota; class Dormibacteria; order CF-121; family CF-121; genus CF-13. The sequence goes on along the minus strand of JALYYE010000085.1, from coordinate 4,849 downwards.
GCTCGCGGGCGTCCGCCTGCAGGTCACCGGTGGCATCGACCGTCCGCCGATGGAGCGTAGCCTCGGCGTCATCCGGCTGGCGCAGCTCGCGCAACGCCTCGCAGCCGATGTCGGGTTTGAACTGAGCGAGACCAGCACCGGCGGGGCCAGCGACGGCAACTTCACGGCCGCGATGGGCGTGCCAACGCTCGATGGCCTGGGACCGGATGGCGGCGGCGCGCATGCAGACTCCGAGCATCTGCTGGTGGAGAGCTGGCTGCAGCGCACCCAGCTGCTGAGGCTGCTGATCGAGGCCTTGTAGCCACTTGACGGGACGCGCACGGCCTGTGGTAGGGTGGACGACGGTCCGTTACGTTCCGTTCTAGCTCATCGCCTCCTCTCGTCTTCGCCCCGGACCGGAAGGGTTGGCGTCGTTACTGACGGAGGGAAGGCTTCTTGAGCGTTACATCGTTTATTGGTATTGTGTCAAAGGCTCGTGCCCACATCTTGCGGTTGACCAGCGCCCGACTCCAGGATCTTGTGGCCTCTGACTGGGCCGCGCGGGCGGTCCTGCGATACTGGCGACTCCGAATCCGCACTCTGAGTGCAGTAAAGGGGCTCCACCGTTATCGGCGGCGACCCTCCGTGAACCTCGTCGGCCACATGCTCGTACTTGGATTGGGCTTCGTACTGGTCGTCCCGGCGATGAATGGGCGTTCGGCCCCCACCCGAGTGGTTGCCGCGCAGTACGCCAGCAATGTGATGTGGACGAGCGCCGCCAGTGCGCGCAATGCCGTCGAAATGCACGAGGTTGCCAAGGCGGCATTGCTCGAGGACCGCCCGGCCCCGCCCGTGGTCGAGCAACCGGCGCCCGCGGTTGCCGTGCGAGTAGCACCCAAGCCGGTGGCCGCCCCGGCCCCACCAGCGACCTTCACACCGCCGCCCGGTTCGGGCGGGGATGGACTGGCGGCCATCTATGCCGTCTTCGGCAACAGCCCCGGCCTCAGCTGGGCCTTACGGGTCGCCAACTGTGAGAGCCATTACAACCCGCTCGCCATCAACCGCTCGAGCGGCGCCAGCGGGCTATTCCAGTTCATGCCCTCGACCTGGAACGCGAACTTCCCCGGGCAGAACATCTGGGACCCCTATGCCCAGGCGCGCGGCGCACTGGTCTTCTACAACGCCGGACGTCAGAGCGCCTGGACCTGTAAGTAGCTCCTAGCGATGCCGCCGGGCCGGCGCGCTAGCATGTGGCGCGTGCCGGGCTCATCAGCGTCGGTGGACGGACGGCCCGTGGAGATCCGGCTCGTCCAGGCGCATGACGAGTTCGCCGCCTGCGAAGCGATGAGCCGCGACATTTGGGGGGCGGCGGAGCGCAACGTGGTCCCGCGTGAGCTGCTCCTCACAATGCAGCACAACGGCGGCCTCGTTCATGGCGCCTTCCTGCCGACGGGCCGGTTGGTCGGCTTTTGCTTCGCGTTTCTCGGTATGCGCGGAGGCCAGCTGCGGCTGTGCTCCCATCAGCTGGGGGTCCTCCCCGAACTCCGCGGGAGCGGCATCGGGATCGCCCTGAAGCAGGCTCAGCGGTACGATGCGTTGAGGCTGGGCTACGAGTTGGTGACCTGGACCTTCGACCCACTGGAAGCGCGCAACGCATACATCAATTTGCACCGCTTAGGCTGTGTCGCCCGCGTATACGATCGGGACCACTATGGAGCGATGGAGGACGAGCTCAACCGGGGACTACCCTCGGATCGTTTCGAGGCCGAGTGGTGGCTACGTCGTACGACGGCGGTCAGGTCGGTTGATCCCGAGGTGATGCTGCGCGTGGGCGCTGACGGCGAGCCGGTCCGGGAGCATGTCCACGTGAGCGCCCGGCGCGCCGTCCTGATCAGTGTGCCGCCCGATTTCCAGGCGGTCAAACGAGCGAGTCTCGAGCTGGCCTTGCGCTGGCGGATGGAGAGCCGGGACGCCTTCGAGGCTGCCCTGGCCGCCGGGCTGATGGCCGTCGATTTCCGCCGCGACGGAACCTACCTCATGGCCCGGACGTCGTCCGACGAGGGCGGCGCGCCACCTGCCACAGGAGCGTTTGAGAGGATCCAATGAAGATTGACGCCGTCGAGCTGCGCGTCCTAAAGATGCGCTTGCTGAAACCCTTTCGTACCAGCTTCGGGGTGCAACAGGACCGCTACCCCTTGCTTGTGCGGCTGGAGGTCGACGGGCGCACCCAATGGGGCGAGTGCGTGGCGGGCGAGGGTCCGTGGTATTCGTATGAGACGGTGGAAACGGCCTGGCAGGTCCTCAAGGGCCACTTACTGCCGGCAGTGATCGGGCGCGAGCTGGCGAACGTCGATGCCCTCGAGACGCTCTTCGCGCCGGTGCGCGGCCATCATATGGCGAAGGCGTGCATCGAGATGGCCTTTACCGCCGCGCTCGCCGAACACGCCCGCAAACCGCTCGCCACCTTCCTGGGCGGAGTCCGTGATCGCGTGGAGGCAGGAGTCAGCATCGGCATCCAGTCGACCGCGGACGAGCTGCTAGACGCCATCGGGACGAGCCTCGCCCAGGGGTACCGGCGCATCAAGGTGAAGATCGAGCCCGGTTGGGACACGATGGCACTTGATGCGGTCCGCGAGCGCTATCCGGAGATCACGCTGATGGCCGACGCCAACGCGGCCTATAGTCTCGACGACGTCGCACACCTGGCGCAGCTCGACCGCTTCGGGCTGTTGATGCTGGAACAGCCTCTTGCCCCGGGCGACCTGGTCGACCATGCCGCGCTGCAACGACAGATGCGCACCCCTATCTGCCTTGATGAGTCCATCGAGTCAGCCCGCGACGCGCGCCAGGCCCTGCAGCTGGGCGCCTGCCAGGTGATCAACATCAAGCCGGGTCGGGTCGGTGGCTTTGCTGAGTCGCTCCGCATCCACGACATTGCCGCCAATGCGGGCGTGCCAGTATGGTGCGGTGGGATGCTCGAGACCGGTATCGGCCGCGCCTGCAACGTGGCGTTGGCCACTCTACCTAATTTCCGGCTGCCTGGCGACATTTCCGCCAGCGATCGCTACTGGGCGGAGGACATCGTCGAGCCGCCCTTCGTGCTGCAACGCGGGGGGACGATCTCGGCACCGACCCGCTGGGGTCTAGGTGTCCGCGTCAAGGTCGACCTGGTCGAGCGACTGACCGTCCGCCGCGAAATGATCAGCGCCTAGAGGAAGAAGGCGGCCAGCGCGATGATCGCGTAGACGCTGATCAGCTGCAGACCCTCCAGCCAGTTACTATGGCCATCGCGAGAGATCACCGCGATGGTCAGCGTGGCAACGAACACCGCACCGATCTCGAAGCCGGTGAAGACGAAGTCCATCGGCCGCCCCAGCAAGAGACTGATGAAGACCATGGCCGGTGCGACGAACAGCGCGACCTGGGTAGAAGAGCCGACCGCGATCTCGAGCGTGACGTCTAGCTTGTTCCGGATCGCGAAGAACACAGCCGACGCGTGCTCGGCAGCGTTGCCGATGATCGGGATCAGGATGAGGCCGACGAAGATTGGCGAGATCTTAAGCGACTGAAGCGCGGGGTTGAGGGCCGAGACGAGGAGTTCCGACTCCAGGCCGACCAGCAGCGCCGCGCTCAGGAGCACGCCGAGCGCCAGCCCTCTCGACCATTCAGGCTCCTCGCTGGACTCTGGAGTGCGAAAGAGGTGCGCACTGGTGAACTGCATGAAAATGAGCGCGGCCACGTAAAGCAGAATTAGCGTTGCCGCCACGCCGGCGGACACGATCTGGCGGCCACCGCCGGACAAGCCCGGGGACGTCGCGACGAGGAGCGCCGGCACTCCGAGGCCGGCGACGGCCAGGACGAGCGACGCAGTATGGACGCCGGCGGCGCGTGCGCTGAAAGCTTGCTCGCCGCAACGCAGTCCGCCGACGAAGAGCGACAAGCCGAGGACCAGGAGGAGATTGCCGACGATCGAGCCGATCAAGGAGGCCTTGACAACCTCGAAGTTCCCGGCTGCGATCAGGAGCGCCGCGACGATCAGCTCGGTAAGGTTCCCGAAGGTCGCGTTCAGCAGGCCGCCCAGCTGCGGACCAATCCGGATCGCCAGCTGCTCGGTACCTCGCCCGATCAGGCCCGCGAGCGGGATGATGGCGAGCGCCGAGGTGATGAAGGTCAGCAACGGCTGATGCGTCAGCTCGGCAAATAGCGAGACCGGGATGAAGACCAGCAGCCAGTTGATCGGGGGCCACAACCACCGCGCCCAACCAGGCATTGACTCATTATCCGGGCACACGCCGGCAGACCGCCGTGTTTGCTTACAAAAGCTCCGGGCCCCCCGCCAGTTTTGCAGGCAAAAGAAAAAGACCTCGGCGATGACCTACTCTTCCAGACCGTTGCCAGCCCAGTACCATCGGCGCTGACGGGCTTAACTGCTGTGTTCGGGATGGGAACAGGTGTTTCCCCGTCGCTATGGTCACCGAAGTCTTTTCCTTCGATCGTGCGAAGAAGTGCTTTAGGGACCGCGCGCAGATCACGCGATCAACCTCCTGCGCTGTAAAGCGCTGAGGAGTGAGATAGATGGTCAAGCCCTCGACCTATTAGTACCGCTTAGCTGAAACGGTTGCCCGTCTTACACTTGCGGCCTATCAACCAGCTAGTCTCGCTGGGGTCTTACCTGGTTAACCCAGTGGGAGACCTTGTCTTGAGGTGGGCTTCGTACTTAGATGCTTTCAGCACTTATCCCATCCGAACATAGCTACCCGGCACTGCCATTGGCATGACAACCGGGACACCAGAGGTCCGTTCACCCCGGTCCTCTCGTACTGAGGGTAACTCCTCTCAAGTCTCCTGCGCCCACCACGGATAGGGACCG
>JALYYE010000011.1 GCA_030946735.1 Candidatus Dormiibacterota bacterium | reverse complement strand
GCTCGCGCCGGCCACCGTCGTGGTGTGGGGCGGCGGTACCCAGATGCGGCTGGGCGCTCCACCACGGCGCTACGACGTTGCTCTTTCGACGCAGAGGATGTCACGTCTGCTCGAGTACGAGCCGGCTGACCTCACCTGCCGCGTCGAGGCCGGGATGCGGCTCAGCGAGCTGCAGACGGCGCTGCGCGCCCAGGGCCAGCGTCTGCCGCTGGATCCACCGCATCCCGCTCGGGCCACTGTCGGCGGGATGGTCGCGGCCAACACCAACGGCCTGAGCAGGGGGCGCTACGGCACCGTCCGGGACTGGGTGATCGGTATCGCGGTGGCCTACCCATCCGGCAAGGTCGCGCGTGCCGGCGGCAAGGTGGTCAAAAACGTCGCGGGCTACGACCTGATGAAGCTGCACATCGGCGCACTCGGCACGCTTGGCGTGGTCGCGGAAGTGAACTTCAAGGTACAAGCCCGACCGGACAGCGAAGGCTCGTTGCTCGCTCTCTTCGACGCGCCGGAACCTGCTATGGAAGTGGGGCGCAAGCTGGCCCGCGAGTATCTCGCACCGGCGAGCGCCATCGTGCTCGATCGTCAAGCATTCCGCGAACTGAATCTGGAGGGTCAGGGTGGGTACCGCTGGTTTCTGGCTCTCAAGTTCGAGGGCTACACCCGGGAGGTGTCGGCGGCAAAGGACCAGGCCATTCGAATCGTCCGCCAGGCCGGCGGCGCGGTGGAAGAACCAGAGGTCCCGCCGGCCTTCTGGGACGCAGCCCGGGATTGGTCGACGCCGGCCGATGACGGCGTGATGCTGCGAGCCATCGTCCCGCTTACCAATAGCCTGCTCGTCATGGCAGCCGTGCCGCCGGACGCACGCGTGCTGGCCCAGCCCGCAGCGGGCATCGTCGACGTTCGCGTGCCAGAGCCGTCCGCCGTTGACACGCTCAGGCGGCTGCGCGAGGCCGCCGGCGGCGAGGGGCAGGTGGTGGTCACGTCGGCCCCGGTGGCGCTGAAGCAGGCTATAGACGTCTGGGGACTGCCGCCACCCGGTTTCGCGATCATGCGCGGCCTCAAGGACGCCCTCGATCCGAACGGGATCCTGAATCCGGGCCGTTTCGTGGGCGGGATCTAGCGTGGCGGACGTGGCCTCGCTCGACTTCAAGGCGCAGCTCCAGCGGGACGGTGTGCCAACGCCGGTGGCCGGCATCGACATGGACCTCGTCCGGGACTGCATCCACTGCGGGCTCTGCCTTCCCAAGTGCCCGACCTTTCGCGTGCTGCACCACGAGGGCGATAGCCCCCGTGGACGGATGTGGCAGATCAAGGAGGCGACGCTCGGTTTGGTGCCGTTCGACGACCCCCGATTCCAGGCCCATATGTATCAGTGCCTCAACTGCCGTGCCTGCGAAACCGCCTGCCCATCCGGAGTGCAGTTCGGCACAGTCATGGAAATGGCGCGCGCCAAGACACCGCCGCAGAATCAGCGCGACCGGACGGTGCGTGCCGTGCTGCTCAATGGGCTACTCCCGCATCCCCGACGCCTCCGCCTCGCCGGCTGGCTCTATCGCGCGACGCGTGCGCTGCGGCTGCCTGCACTGTTGCGACGGACCGGGGTGTGGAAGATCATGCCGCTTGGCAAATTCGCGGCCTTTCCGCCGGTCGGGGACGCGCGGCCACACCGGAGGCCCCTGCCTGCATTGACGCCGGCCCAGGGTGAGCGCCGTGCCCGCGTCGGCCTCTTCACCGGCTGTATCCAGGATGAGATGTTCCGTGGCACGAACCGCCGCACCGCCCTCGCGCTGGCTCGTAACGGCTGCGACGTCGTGGTGCCATCGGCGCGCGTGTGCTGTGGGGCGCTCGCCTCGCATGCCGGGGAGGCGACAACGGCCGAGCATCTCGCCGGCCTGACCATGGATGCCTTTACCGGCCAGGGCCTGGACGCCGTGGTCGTCAATGCCGCCGGCTGCGGCTCCAACATGAAGGAATACGAGGTGCAGCTGCGCAACGATGGCGCGCGCCGGGAAGCGAGCCCCGCCTTCTCGCGGACGGTGAAGGACGCCTCCGAGTTCCTGATTGGACTCGGCCTGCAGCCACCATCGCGTCCCATCCGCCTCAAGGTCGCCTACCAGGACCCCTGCCATCTGCTGCACGGTCAGAAGGTCCACCAGCAGCCGCGCCAGGTCCTAGGGACTATCCCCGGCATCGAGCTGGTGGAGATGAAGGAGTCTGACTGGTGTTGCGGCTCGGCCGGCGTCTACAACCTGACCCACCCGGAGATCTCCGAAGAGGCGCTCGGCTGGAAAGTGCGGAACATCATCGATTCGGGGGCGCAGGTGATCGCCTCCGCCAACCCGGGGTGCGTCCTTCAGGTTGGCATGGGGCTGCAGCGCGCCGGTCACGACATTCCCGTGGTCCACGTCATGGACCTCCTCGGCTGGGCCTACGGCGACGATGAGCAGCGCCCGCCGATTGTCCGCCGGGCGATGGCGTGACGGAGGCAGCCCTCACTCCCAGTCGCGCTTTTGACGACCCCTGGCTCGATGAACTCGCCGACCGCATCTGGTCGAAGCCTGAATTCTCGATGGTCCCGATCGACCTCGACGAAGTGCCGGCGCGACCCTATGCCGGGCCCGCCCCCAACGATCGGGGCCTGCGGGTCGTGTTCTGCGGAATTCCCTCGGACTATGGGACGGCATTCCTGCTGCACCTGATCGAGAAACGGGTCAACCTGGTGGCCGCCGTTTGCAGCACGCGCTGGCAGCGGACGCATCCCAAGCCTGACCTGGTGGCTCGGATGGCGGGACACCTCGGTCGCCCCGTCGAGGTGGCGGCCAACGTCAACGCCGAGCCATTCATCGGCTCGCTGCGCTCCTACCGGCCGGACGTGGTCGTGATGGCGAGCTTCGATCAGATCCTTACTGCGCAAACGCTTGCGGTGCCCGCCCGGGGATGGCTCAACATTCATCCTTCGCTGTTGCCGCGGCACCGCGGGCCGGAACCAATCTACTGGACGATTGCCAACGGTGATGCCGAGGCCGGCATCACGGTCCATCTGACGGTGCCGCGGATCGATGCCGGCCCCATCCTGGCCCAGCGACGCACCGAAGTGTCCAACGATGAGACGGCCGGCACCCTCAGTAAGAAGTTGGTCGCGGAGGGCCTCATGGCCCTCGATGAGACGCTGGCTCGACTCGAAGCCGGCAAGGCGGAGGCGATCCCTGTCGACGCCGCTCGCGGGACCTACGAGCCACCGGTGCGGCAGGCCGCGCTGGATTGGGACCAGCCCCTGCAGCAGATCGACCGGCTGGTGCGCGCCGGGCATCCCGACCAGCCACCCTACTTCACCTATCGTCGTCAACGGCGCTACGTATACGGAGTCCGCAGGGTCCGGCCGCGCTCGGACGAACGCCCTGGGGTGCTGGCACCACTTCCCGACGGCGAGATGCTGGCGGCGGTTCGAGACGCCGTCGTGGCGGTCCGCTGGCGGCCCGTAGGGCACACCCACGCCGTCAGGCCACTGGCCAAGCAGCAGTTTCCCTAGCTGGCGTCACCGCTCCGTTACAGATCAAAGTTGACCGGATTTGTAGCGGTTGGCCTTATAATGGGCCTCACATGGCACAGGAAATGATCGAACAAGACACCCATTTGATCAGCATCACGGACTCGGCTCTCACGCAGCTGCGCGATCTTTTGCAGAAGCAGGGGCGGCCTGAGATGGGCCTGCGCGTGTTCGTCCAGCCAGGCGGTTGCTCGGGCATGTCCTACGGGATGGGCTTCGAGGACCGGCCAGAAGAAGGCGACGCCGTCAGCGATGTGGGTGGCGTACGGTTGTTTGTCGACTCGGTGAGCGCCCAGTACATCAAGGGTGCCGAGATCGATTTCGTGGACAGCCTCATGGGTGGCGGCTTCACCGTGCACAACCCCAACGCGGTCTCGAGTTGCTCATGCGGTAGCTCGTTCGACACCGGCGGCGACGCCGGCACCGCTCGCGGCTGCAGCCACTAGACCAAGAAACCCCTCCGCGTAGGCGCGTTTCCACGCCAGTGAAACGTGCCACAAAATGAGTGCTGTTCGCCAGCATTTGCCCCTCAACGGGTGGCTTGACCGGGCCCCGGTTCAACCTTACGCTGATGGCCCCTGAGGGAGACCATGCCGCCCCAACCCCGCGTCCTGATGGTGGAAGATCATCCCGACATTGCTGATCTCTACCAGCTCAAGCTGCAACTCGAGGGCTATCGCGTGGCCGTGGCGTCCGATGGCGCCGCCGGGCTGAAGCTCGCCCGTTCGCTGAAGCCGGACCTGATCCTGCTCGATATCCATGTCCCGCACCTCGACGGGCTCCAACTGCTCGCCGCCCTTCGCGAGGATGAAGCTACCGACAGCATGCCGGTCGTCATCTGCAGCGATGACGACGACCCGCTGATGATGAAGGAGGCGCAACGGCTGGGCGCCGCGGCCTACCTCGTGAAGGCCAATCTTTTGCCCAGTCGCCTCAGCGATACCGTGGGTCAGGTGTTGCGCCACCGGGCCGACGTCAGCTTCGAGGCCAACCGCGCGGGCGTCGAGCAGGCTTCCTGATCGGCGAAAAGTCTTAGCGCCCCCTTAGCCGGCCATCATCGTTTCATAAGGGTGCCTGGTCCATCATCAGGAGATGATCGCGGAGCCGATGGGCGCTCCCCAGGCTGATTCGTCCCTTCCACCGTCGCCGGCGTCGCCGCGAGGTGGCGGACGCCCCGGCGCACGGACGGTAGCCGTGGCGGTGCTGGTCCTGGTTGGGGGCCTGGCCGGCGGTGCCCTCGGCGCCGAGACGGTGATCGGCCGGCAGCCGGCGACCTCGGCCACTTCGGCCACTGCGCGCACCACCGCGTCATCGGCGACAAACACCGTCGCGACCCAGCCCCTTTCCGCTGCGGCGATTTACAAGCAAGCCGCGCCTGGGATCGTGACAATCACGACGGAGATCGCGCGCCGGGGTCGGGTTGGGGAGGGGACCGGTTCCGGCATCGTCCTTGACACAACCGGGAACATCCTCACCAATGCGCATGTCATCAACGGCGCCAGCCAAATCCAGGTGACATTCAGCGACGGCAAGACCGCCGCGGCCACCGTCGCCGGGTCTAACATCGCCGCCGACCTCGCCGTGGTTCACGTCTCGGTCGCCGCGTCGAGCCTACACCCGGTCCCACTCGGGGACTCGAGCGCCGTTCGCGTCGGCGACGGCGCCTATGCGATCGGGACACCCTTCGGCCTCGCCGAGACGATGACCGCGGGCATCGTGTCCGGGTTGAACCGGAGCAACCAGGCCTCTGGCCTCACCGGACTGATTCAGACCGATGCGCCGATCAACCCGGGAAACTCCGGCGGCGCGCTGCTGAATACCCTGGG
>JALYYE010000420.1 GCA_030946735.1 Candidatus Dormiibacterota bacterium | reverse complement strand
CCCGCTTTGCGCGCACCTGCCAGACGCTGCCACCCCCGGGCCGCCGCTGCGCGATCAGCACCAGGTTATGGTCGTAATGGCCAAAGGCCGTGGCTCGGGTCAGCAAGCGCACGTCGGGTCGGGACCGGAGCGCGGCGAGATTGGTCTGAAGCCAGTCCGTCCAGCTCGCGCCCAACAGGCGGCCGCCCAGCTCAGCCTGCTCATCGACGAGGATTACCCGGTCACCGGTTTGGGTGGCCTCGAGCGCAGCCGTGATGCCGGCGCGACCGCCGCCGACGACTAGCACCTCGCAGTGGGCGAACACCTTGTCGTAGCGGCCGGTGTCGGGCTCGGAACTCAGCCGTCCGCGGCCGTTCAGCCCGATCGCCTCGAGCCCATCGAAGAGTTCGACCTGCGTGGCGCGAAGCATGGTGTCATTGCCCACCTGCACCAGCGCGTTTGGTTCTTCGACGCCTGCGGAAAAGACGCCACGCGGGCGTCCGTAGATCACACTGCTGGCGACTACGCCCAGCTCGTTCGCGAGTAGAGCCGCGGCCAGGGTGTCGCCTTCGTACCCACGGTACGTCGTGCCGTTGAACGTGAATCGAAGCGGCCGGGAGCGATCGATCCGTCCGCCAGAAGCGAGACGGCTCATGCTGGCGTGATCTCGTGCGTTAGCGTGTCGCGGACGACGGTGAACCAGCGCCGGCAGCCCGCGCTGTGCACCCAGCGCTCTGCCATCTTCCCCTTCGGATTAGGTCGAAAGAAGACAAAACGCGCCCAGCTAGCATCGTCGGCGGCCTCCGGATCGGTCGGATAAGCGACCTGGGCGGAACCTCCGTAGGTGAACTCATTGTCCTCGCGGTCTCCGCACCAGGGGCAGGGAATCAGCATCAGTGCGCCACGCCGGCCGCGCCGTGCTCGTCGATCAGGGCGCCCGTCGCAAAGCGCTCCAGCGCGAAGGGCACGTTGAGTGCATGCGGCTGCCCGTGCGCGATGGTGTACGCGTAGACCCAGCCGGACGCCGGGGTGGCCTTGAAGCCGCCGGTACCCCATCCGCAATTGATGAACAGGTTTTGGATCGGCGTCAGCCCGAGAATCGGGGATGCGTCCGGCGCGATGTCGACGATGCCGGCCCACGTTCGCAGTACATGCGCGCGGCTGAAAATCGGGAACAGCTCGCATGCGGCGGCCAGCTGGAACTCGATGACGTGGGGCGAGCCGCGCTGGGCATAGGAGTTGTAGGAGTCCATCCCGGATCCCATGACGAGCTCGCCCTTGTGAGCCTGGCTCACGTAGACATGGACCGCGTTCGACATGACGACGCAGTGCAGGACGGGCTCGAGGAGCTCGGAGACCAATGCCTGGAGCGGGTGGCTCTGGATGGGCAGGTCGAGTCCGACCATCGATGCGAGCACCGTGCTGTGACCCGCGGCGCAGAGCGCCACCTTTCCGGCGGCGATCAAACCGCGATTCGTGTGCACGCCGACGACGCGATCGCCCACGCGATCGCAGCCGGTGACCTCGCAGTTCTGGATCAGGTCTACGCCCATCTCATCGGCTTTGCGGGCGAAGGCCCAGGCGACGTAATCGTGCTTGGCGATTCCACCGCGTCGCTGCAGGGTGGCGCCCATTACGGGGTAGCGGACGTCCGGGGAGATGTTCACGATGGGGCAGTATGCCTTCACCTCCGCGGGCGTGAGCCACTCCGCATCGATCCCGTTCAGCCGGTTGGCGTTGACGCGCCGCCGCGCTTCCCGAACGCCGCCCTGGCTGTGCACCAGCGCGAGGACGCCACGCTGGCTGAAGAGAATGTCGTAATCCAACTCCTCGGAAAGATGTTCCCAGAGCTTCAGCGAGTGCTCATAGATCGCGGCACTCTCGTCCCACAGATAGTTGGAGCGAATGACGGTCGTGTTGCGCGCCATGTTGCCGCCCGCCAGCCAGCCGCGCTCGAGTACGGCCACGTTAGTGATGCCGTGGTTCTTGGCGAGGTAATAGGCGGTGGCCAGCCCGTGGCCCCCGCCGCCGACGATGACGACGTCGTACGACCGCTTGGGCTCCGGGTTCCGCCAGAGGTGGTCGGGGTGCGGGTGAGGCTCGCGCATCGTGCTGGCCCTTATATATATAGGATGGCGCAGCCGGATCAAGAATGGTGGCGGACCTGGTTCGGGCCGAGCTACCTATCGCTCTACGACGGGTTTCTGGCTGAGCGCACGCCCATGGAGATCGATCAGCTCGAAGCCCTGCTTTCGCTGCACCCACCGCTTCGTGTGCTGGATCTCCCCTGCGGCCAGGGCCGGCATACGATCGAGCTGGCCCGGCGCGGCTACGACGTCACCGGCGTCGATCTGTCGCCCTTCATGCTGAACGTGGCGGAAGAACGTGCCCGGGCTGATGGAGTCCGCCTTCGCTGGCTTGCTGGCGACATGCGCCAGCCGATTCCGGGCGAGGAGTTCGACGTCGTTCTGAACCTCTTCACCAGCCTCGGCTACTTTGCTGACGAGGCGGACGACCGGAAGGTGGTCGACGCCGCCGCAGCGATGCTCGTGCCCGGAGGACGCTTCGCCCTCGAGGTCATCAACGGCGAGCGCGTGATGGCCCAGTTCCAGGAGCGCGAATGGTTCACCGTCGGGCAAACTGCGGTAGTGGAGCGGCGCTCGCTCGACCGCGCTACGCGGCGGATGGTCGTCGAACGAACGGTGAACACCCCCGATGAGACGGAGGTCAACCTCCATGCTCTCCGGCTGTACGCGGGAACCGACGTCGACCAGATGTTGAGGGCCGCAGGCTTCGGCGGGGTGGAGCTCTACGGTGGCTGGGGCGGCGAGCCGCTCATGCCCGAGAGCCTGCGGGTGCTCGCGATCGGTACGATGCCGGCATGAAGCTCTTGCTCGAAATCGTGATTTCCGCCCTGCTGCACCCGCTGGCTTA
>JALYYE010000382.1 GCA_030946735.1 Candidatus Dormiibacterota bacterium | reverse complement strand
CCTCCATGCTCGCAAACGTCGTTTCTTCCAGCGCCACCGTCTTTTCTTCGAGGCTGGCCGTCATCTCGTTGAAGGCCTGCGCGAGATACCCGATTTCGTCTTTCGACGTGACGCTCGCCCGATGATGGAGGTTGCCGGCGGACACCGCCCGCATCGAGCGCACCAGCCCTTCAATGGGACGGGTCAGACGCGAGGCGGTGACGGTGCCGACCAGCAGGGTCAGCAGCGCTGCGGCGGTAAAGACCAGGGTCAGGATGAGGCGGACCTGCATCACCAGACTGAGGAGCGAGTCCGCATTCGCCTGCACCGCCAGGTAGCCGAACTGGGTTCCACGCATGGTCCAGGTGCTGAACAGCGCCCAGTACGCATGCCCAGCGCGGGCCTCGTCAACGGACGCTCGTGCGACGCGCTCCGAGGTGACCTGGCGACGCACGTCATCGGTCGCGACCGGCGGATTCGCCAGCGAGCTCGACAGTAGTGTGCCGGAGCGATCGTAGAAGGCCGAACCCTCGATCGCGGCGGCGATCTCGGCGAGCGATTGACCGACGAGGACCGCGCCAACGATTCGCTGGCCCGCCGTCCGCACGGCCCCCGTCCAGTAGAGCGTTGGGTGGGACTGGTGGGAAAGAAACACGCGGCGGTCGCCCGCCACGGAGTCATGCTCGCCGGCCAGGACGCTCACCACGGCGGGCTCAGCGCTGAACGCCGAGGCGTTGGTGACAGCGACGCGCCCGGACCCATCGCGCGCGCCCTGGATATGCAGCACCTCGATGCCGTGAGGGTCGAGTACCCGGAGCTGGATATTGGCCGTCGTCACGTTGCCGGCGATTGGTACCAGCAAGCGGGCCAGGCCGTCGATGTCGTTAGCCGCGAGCGACTCCGGCACCCCTACGGTGTCGGTTGCCAGCCGCAGGTCGGCGAGCCGGGCCGCTTCGATCTGGGCGACGGACTGATTCGCGAGCAGGCTACTGTGAAGCAGCTTGGCATCGAATTCCGCGGCGGCGGTATCGGTCAGCCGCGCCGTCGCGACGCCGCTGCCGATCACCCCAACGAAGACCAGCAGTACCGCAAAAGGCAGGATGATCTTGTAGCGAATGGGAAGCCGCATGGTGCCCTCTCGATGATCTTGCCGCTACCTTGCGAAGATCATTACCGTGCGGCGCGGCGACGCCCATAGGGCCATTCGGACGCAGGAAAATGCGCCTCTTAGCGCGTCTTCCAGAACGCCAGGCCGCGCTGAAGCCGCTGCATCTCCGCCTCGAGGAACGGGACGTCGACCCCGCCGAGTTCCTTCTTCGTCGCGGGAACCTCTTCGATGTGCGCGCGCGTGCGGCCGAGCAGCTCCTCCTTGAACCGGACCAGGTCCCCGTAGACCGCGCGCCAATGCCGGGCGTCCTCCGGGTCGGCGCTGTCCCGGTCCTCGCCCTCCAGCAACCGATTGAAATCGGTCATCCGCTTCCTGAAATCGGGCGGTTCCATCGAGCCCATCATAAGGACTTGTTTAGGCCCGTGGGGGTTGGGTATGGACCGACGAAATGCTCTCGGACGTCGATCTCCTCGATAGCTACTCGCGCGCCGTCACCTCGGTGGTCGAGTCGGTCGGACCCGCCGTAGTGGGCGTCAGCGGCGTCGGCACGGGCATGCTGATCACGCCCGATGGCTACGCTCTCACCAACTGCCACGTCGTGAGTGCCGTGAAAGCCTACGAGCTCACGCTGCGCGACGGTTCGTCCGTGAAGGCGGAGCTGGTCGGGAAGGATCCCCACACCGACCTCGCCGTCCTGCGTGCCTCGGGTGCCGGCCTCCCCCACGCCCGCCTGGGCGACTCCAGCCGGCTCCAGGTCGGACAACTGGTCGTGGCGATCGGGCATCCCTTCGGTTTTCAATCGACGGTGACAACGGGCGTGGTCAGCGCCGTCGGTCGCACCATGCGCGCCCAGAGCGGCCGCACCATCGAGAACATCATCCAGACCGATGCGGCGCTCAATCCCGGGAATTCCGGCGGCCCACTGGTCGACTCGCGTGGCCAGGTGGTGGGAATCAACACGGCGATCATCGCCACGGCGCAGGGCATCTGCTTCGCCGTGCCGAGCAACACCGCGCAGCGGGTGGTCTCGGTACTGATTCGCGACGGCCGCGTGGTCCGCTCCTACCTGGGCATCACCGGTGAGACCTGGCCCATCCACCGCCGCGTCAACCGCTATTACCACCTCGAGCAGGACACTGGGGTCCGGGTTGCCCATCTCGATCCGAATGGGCCGGCCCAGCGCGCCGGGCTGCGCAACGACGACGTCCTGGTGAGGCTGGCGAGTCACACCATCAAAGACGTCGGCGACCTGCAGCATTTTCTGACCGATTGGCCCGTCGGCATCCCCGCCGAGGCGCAGCTGTTGCGCGGCACGGAGCTCCTCAAGCAGACCATCATTCCGGTGGAGCTCAAGGGCTAGAGGGCCGGGGCCCGCCCACAGGTCTGCCAAGCTCGGGAAGGCAAAGCTGGCAGAACCTGTCGAAAATTGAAGCGACCCGCCGTTACGGTTGATAACCCGCCGGTGTGACCCAACGAGCCCTTACCGCCGCCCAGTCCACCCGTTTCCGGGAGGACCTTCGCTCCGTACTAATCGGGTCCTTGCGGGCCCGGGGTTCGGGAGCCGACCGATGTCGTTTCCTTCATCGGCTGGCTTTCTGACAGGTCGCGGGAGAAGCGTAAAGTCCGCCGTTATCCGTCGCAACTCCAAACTGCGGTTCGCAAACGGATGATCGTCCTCACCGTACGGACGACTGCTGCGTGGGGAGCGTCGGCGCCGTGGCAAGCTGCGCCTTCGCGACATTCAGACCGAACAAGAGGCCCTCCCAAAACAAGCGACCGCTGTGTCCCCCACCCTGGATGAGCTCGAAATCGGTGGAGACACCGAGTCGGCGAAGCTGGCGCACGAACTGTTCCGTGTATGAGCGCAGTACGTCGGTAGCGCCCACGGTCACCACGTAGTGCACCGTACGCGCCGCGGCGCTGCGCTGGACGACGACAATCGGGCTGTTGCTGTCGGCATAGGCGCGATCGAAGCCAAACACCGGACCGCGCGCGACGTAATAGCCGGAGAAGCCCATCGCCAGGCCAAACACATCGGGATGCCGGGCCGCGATGTTGACGGCGCCGTAGCCGCCCGACGATAGTCCGCCGATGAGGCGGTACTGCCGATCCGCGGCGGTCCGGTAGTGCTGATCCACATAGGTCACGAGCTCCAGCAGGGCGTCCTCGACGCGGTCCTTTCCGTCGCGGCTGTTGGCCCACTGGGTGGCCGCCGTTTTGTGGCCATTGCCGTCGGGAAGGACGAGGATCATCTCCGGAAGATCGCCGTGGGCGAAGCCGGCATCGATCATGGCAGGGGTGCCGTAATGCAGCCACTCGGTGGGGTTGGAAGGATCGCCGTGCAGCAGGTAGAGCGCTGCATACTGGCGGTTGGCCGACGACCGCAGCCCATAGCTCGGCGGCAGATAGATGAAGAACTGCCGATTCTCCCCCATGGCCGCGCTGGGGTAGGTCGCCGATCGAACCACGCCGGCGGTCGGGACGGGCTGCACGGCCGATGGGGCTCCCGAGGCGCCGACCGGCCGTGCCGCGACCGGTGCGGGCGTGTACACGCCCGCGTCCGGACCGATCCGCAGCAGGGGATCGACGCCGCTGGCCAACAGTACCGTCAGAACCAGGCCGGCCGCCAGCACGCCGGAGCGCATCGCGCGGCTGCCGGATTGTCGATCACGAAAGTGACGGCGCACTTCGCGACCGAGCAAGTCGGCGACGGCGGCAGCCACCACCGCGACCAGGAAGGCCACCCCCAGGGCCACCGCCTGGTTGTGCTGGATCGCGCCGGCCGAGACGCGCTCGCGCATCCCGAAGAG
>JALYYE010000358.1 GCA_030946735.1 Candidatus Dormiibacterota bacterium | reverse complement strand
CTGTGGACAGATTTACGCGGGCGGCTCGGGAGGATACGGTGGGGACACCAAGAGAGTCCTCTGCGCGGCTTTCCGGGAATCTTTACTTGGGGGGTGGTCGCGATGAAGAAGTTGATCGTCGTAGTCGTCGGCCTGCTTGGTGCCATTTTGGCCGGCGGGGCAAGCTGGGGTTTCTAGACTCCTAAACTGCAAAAAGAGCCCGGGAAGACCGGGCTTTTTTCTTTTCGGGCCAGAACGCATCCGTGTTGAAGTTATTCCCTTAAGATACGTGGGGCTCTTGGATGCGCCGTAGCTGGCTGGCCACTCGTTACATCTGGGTCGTAGCCGTCGGTGGTGTAGCGCTCTGGATCGGAACGGTCGTACAGGCCGCACCATGGCACGACAGCGCCACCTTTCTGACGGGGAGTACCTACCAGGAGCTGTTCGTGCTGCTGGCCCTTACGACGCTCTCCGCACTTTCCCCGATTGAGACCCGGGGCGGAGGCTCGCTGTCGGTGACTCTGGCCCCGCTCTTCGGTGCGGTAGCAGTCCCATTGGCCCCTTGGGCGGTCATGACTATTGCAGCCCTGGGCACCATCGACCTAAGAGTCCCTGGAAAGCAGATTCCGTGGGACCGATTTGCCTTTAACAGGGGTATGTTCATACTCGCGTACGGGATCCCGAGCCTGCTGGTGTCGAACGCTCTTCTGCGAGGCCCGGGTACCACACCATTCCTCCTTTTTCTGGCGGCGGCTCTTGCGATTGCGATCAATACGTCGGTCATGGCTACAGCACTCACCTTGCTGCGTGGCACCGGGTTCGTAGCAACTGTAAGGTCAGCCCTGGGCGGTAACGCCCTTACGTACCTAGCCCTACCCCTGACAGGAGTGCTCATAGCTCACCTTGTTGCGGGTTCGCGATTTACCGATCGGCTTGTTGTGTTCTTGCTTTACGCGCCGCTTCTGATCTATCGGGCCAGCATCCAGAAGCAACGTCAGCTCGACACCTGGCTTCGGGACTCGTACATCATGCAGAGCCGGGTCGTCGACAAGCGAGATGGCCAAACATTCGGCCACTCGCAACGCGTCGGCGAGCTCAGCGAATCGGTGGCGCGATTGTTGGGGATGACTGAGGAGGCATCGAACACGATCAGGGTTGGCGGCATTCTTCATGATCTCGGGAAGATTGCTATTCCCGACTCGATCCTTCTGAAACCGGGCAAGTTAACCCCGGAAGAGTATGAAATCATCAAGACCCATCCAGTAGAGGGCGCCCAAATTCTCGCGGAACATCCAGAACAAAAAGAAGTCTCTGAAATCCTGCGTCATCACCACGAGAGGTGGGACGGAGCCGGGTATCCAGACGGTCTAAAAACGGAAGACATACCGATCGGCTCTCGAATTGTCAACGCATGCGACGCCTTCGACACGATCACCCAAGCTCGTGTGTTCCGACCAACTGTCAAGACGCCCGAAGAAGCCATTAGCGAGTTACGCAGCCTGGCAGGGACCTGGTATGACCCCAAGGTCATCGCCGCTTTGGACAAGATCGTCAGCGAGCGATGGGGTCTCGCAGTCGCGCCGTCCGCTGCCCCGACCGCAAGATCAATTAGCTTCCGTGAAGTCCTCGCAATTCGACCCTTCCGACTTCTGTGGATCGGCCAGGGCATTTCTTACTTTGGCGACATGATGAATACAACGGGGCTGGCCATCATGCTGTACCTGGTTACTCACTCGGCGTCGGCCGTGGCCCTCGGCCTTATCGCGAAAGCCGCACCGACCGTTTTATTTGGGCTGATCGCGGGCGCACTTGTCGATCGCTTCAATCGGCAGCGCGTCATGATTCTGACCGATGTCACGCGTGCCATCCTCACTGTGACGATTCCCTTTTTAGCCATCGCCTGGTTGCCGGGCGTTTTTATCATCGTATTCCTGATCGCAACAGCGAGCACGCTGTTCAACCCGGCGAAGCAAGCGATTTTGCCGAACCTGGTACCGGCCGACTTCCTCGTCAAGGCCAATAGCCTCATATCGTCGTCCGAGAAGACGATGGAGTTGTTGGGCTATTCCCTGGCCGGGCTTATCGCCGCGGTAGCCTCATGGCAGCCACTCTTCATCGTGGACGCAGCCACGTTCATAGTGTCTGCAATCACTCTGCTCGGGGTTGCGGACCGCAGTCGCATTCAGGCCCGCACTGTGCGGTTGCTGGACGACATCAAGGAAGGGAGCCGTTTCGTTTTTACCAACCGAACGTTGCGATCGACGATGGGGCTGACGTTTGTCGCAGTAATCTTCGGCAGTCTGACATTCCCAATCCTCGTGGTGATGGCGTTTGGACCTCTGGGCGGTGGCGCCTTCGGATACGGCGTCCTCGAAGCTGCCATCGGCGCCGGTGCAATCGTTGGCGCTCTTGCCGCTCCTGGGATCATGAATCGGTGGCCGGCCGGAATCCTCATCCTGGCGGGCGTCGGTGGTACCGGCCTCGCGGGCGCCATTACTGGATTTTCCCGAAGCGTTCCCACGGCTGCCGTCTTCCTGTTTCTTAGCGGAGTAGCAAATACGATCTACTACGTCTCATTGATTTCCGTTACCCAGGCCGAAGCGCCTGATCGGATACGAGGCCGCGTAATGTCTACGCGTTTCCTCCTGGTACAGCTGGGTCTGCTGGCTGGAATGGCGCTGTCGGGGCCGTTGACCGATCGACTCGGAGCGCCGCTGGTGTTCGTGACAGCAGGGTTCCTTCTTATGTGTGCAGCCGTGGTCGGCTTCGCCTTCCCAGATCTAAGAAAGGCGACCATGCGGAAGCTCCCGCTTACAGAACCATTCAAAGCGGCCGCCTCCGGTTAGGCCGTGTTCCTCTTCTTTGCCGTCATCGCTGCGGCGCTGGTCATTGCCGTCGTCATTGGTGGCGACGTCCGCCGGCTGAGCCAGCTCCGGATCCGGCACATCGAACTTCTGCTGGCGGCGTTCGCCACCAAGGTCGCGGTGGCGCTGCTCGGCACCG
>JALYYE010000344.1 GCA_030946735.1 Candidatus Dormiibacterota bacterium | reverse complement strand
ACTCCCAGCCTGGGCCGGTGCCGGGTTGTGAGAAGAACCATTCGAAGACCGTCAGCGTCTTGTCGACACCCAGCGGCAGGATGAGGTTCGAGCTCATGTTGTCCTGGTAGATGTTGAACATCGTGTTGGGAAAGACCCAGTAGTAGAGCGCATCTTCCTCGGTCCCGGGCTGCCGGACGTAGCGCCGGTCACGACCGGGCTCCTCGCCGGCCTTTAATTCCCGGATGGGGGCGTGTTGCTTCGAGTAATAGCGGAAGGTCTCGACGCGATAGGCGTCGTAATCCAGCTCTTTGAACAGACCCGGATGCGCGATCGGCAGATGATATCCCTCGAGGTAGTTGTCGACGTAGACCTTCCAGTTGCAGTCGATGACGTAGTCGCGCCGCTCGACGAGCTGCATCTTCTCGACGTCGTATCCCGCCGCGGACACCTCCCGGGGTATGCCGCCCAGCACGTCGACGAGCGCGGGCGCCTCGTTGTCGAGATTCGCAAAGATGAACGGTCCCCACTGGTCGACGCGGATCGGCACCAGCCCGAAGTCGGCCTTGTCGAAGTTCTCGGTGCCCTCCATCTCCCGCGCGACCTGCAACCGCCCGTCGAGGCCGTAGGTCCAGCCGTGGTAGGGACACTGGAGGCTGCGGCGGTTCCCCTTAGCGATGACCACCTGCGCCGCCCGGTGCCGGCAGACGTTGTAGAAGCCACGCAGCTTGCCGTCGAGGCCACGGGTGATGAGGATCGGTTCGTCGAGGATGGTGGCCGGCTTCAGGTCGCCGACGCGAGACAGTTCATCTGCGCGGGCGACCAGCTGCCAGGTGCGGGCGAAGATTCGGTCCATCTCACGCTGGAAGACCGTGGGATTTAGATACGCATCGGCCGGCAGCGTAAAGGCCCGCGCGAGATCGTGATCGACCGATGAAGTCGTGGCCATGGCTTGCAATTGTGCATGAAAGCCAAAAGAGCGCTCCGAGCACCGGCCCGGAGCGCTCAACGATGACGGTTACGCCTTCAGGCTGGGCTCAACCATGGCGGTCGTCAACTCGGACTCGGCACTCGCCCGGTGGTTCCTTCCCGACCACCAGAAGACCACGCCGAGCAAGACGATCACCACCATCGCGCCGATCGTCCAGAGTTCCCAGGTCCCGCGGGCAACGTTGCCTACCACCGCGGTGGCATCTCCCGTAAAGCACCCATTGGCGCTGCACAGATTCGGCCACAGCGAAAAGACGGTCGCCGCCAGGACAAAGAACTCCGCGAGTATCGCGCACAGCCAGACCATCGGAGCGCCGCCCGGAATCCGGTAGCCTCCACCGGTCGTTCCGTACTTTCGCCGCAGCGTGATGATCGCCGGGAAGACCGCGATGTACGAGAAGGTCGTTGTCGAGATGGTCAGCGCCAGCACGGTCTTGAAGAAGCTCTGCAGGTCGCCCGAGGTGAGGAGAAAGCTGAGAACGAGGATGATGCTGGCCATGATCCCCGAGAGGACGTTGACCGGCACGGGCGTTCCGAAGCGCTTCGAGAAATGGCCGAGCGGCCGTGGGCCCGAGCCGGCGAGCGAGCTGATGGCCAGCGCCCGATCCGAACCCATCAGCCAGACAACACCACTGCCCAGCAGCGAGAACACGACGGCGGCACCGACAATCCCGTTGAGGACGTTGGCCGCGCTACCGCCGAATACGTTGGAGACGACCGTCTGGTATCCGCTGACGAAGCCACCCACGTTCGTGATGTTCTTGCCGGAAACGACCAGCAGGATGCCGGCCACCGGGATCAGGTAAAAGGCGAGGCCAAAGAGCCAGGTGACCGCAATCGAACGCGGTACGTCGCGGCGAGGATCTCCCATCTCCTCACTGGCATTGGACTGAACCTCGAAGCCGACGAAGTTGAAGATCAGCACACCCAGCACGCCGACGAAGACGGCCGCTGTCGGGAAAAGGTCCTTGGCGTTGATGCTGCCGGCATTCTTGCCGGCGGCGATG
Organism: Candidatus Dormiibacterota bacterium; assembly: GCA_030946735.1. Taxonomy (GTDB): domain Bacteria; phylum Chloroflexota; class Dormibacteria; order CF-121; family CF-121; genus CF-13. Next base: position 1,060 of record JALYYE010000344.1, on the reverse strand, counting down.
GATCCCACGACGAGCAAACCGAAGAGCAGGAGCAGCACGACGCGGACCACGGTGCCCAGCGCGGGAACCCACTTCATGTAGCGAAGCGAGAGGATGTTCATCGAGATCCCGACCCAGACGAATGCCAGGCCGACCACGATCGCCAGGCCCGTATTGCCGCCGATCTTGGTGCCCCAGAGTGTGTCCATGGCAGCGATGGCGGTGACCGCCAGCGTTCCGCCAAGCCACACCGGGTTGGCGATCCAGTAGACGACCGCCGTCACCGCGCCCGCCAGGTGCCCGTACGCCAGTCGGACCCACTCATAAACCGCACCTTCGACGGGAATGTTGGTGCCCAGCTCAGCAATGATCAGGCCGTAGGGGATCATGAAAAAGACGGAGAGAAAGACGAGCCAGAAAAGCGTTTGCGTCCCGAAGCTGGCGGCCTGGCCCAGCGTGTCGATACCGACAACCGCGCAGATGCTGAAGAGAGCCAGGTCCCACCGGAACAAGGACTTCTTTAGCTTTCGTTTCTCCTCCAGGACGTCGGCGCCGGCAGTCGTCCTGGGGGGTGCGGTCAACGTAGCCAAAATACGTACCCTCCTTTTGCGTGGTTGGCCCTTCGGCGGAGCCTGAGGGCAAATGTGGACCCAGGGTGAACGCTTGTCAAGGGACAGTTGGCCAGACCGATCGCCGATATACTCGGCCGGGGTGCCGGCTGAGTGCGACGCGATCATCGTGGGGGGCGGCCACAACGGTCTGGCGACCGCCGCCTATCTCGGTCGCGCGGGCCTTAAGACAATCGTCCTCGAGCGACGCGGCGTCCTGGGCGGCGCCGCGGTAAGCGAGCATCCGTGGCCCGGCTACACGGTCTCGACGCTGTCGTATGTGCTGTCGCTGATGCCGCCCGAAGTCATCAAGGAGCTCGAACTTCGCCGGCACGGCCTCACGCTCTACCCCCTATCGGCCGACTATTACGTGCCCTTTCCCGACGGCTCCCACCTGCTCCTGACCAGGGACCCGGGGCAGGCAAAAGCCGAGATCGGCAAATTCTCGAAGAAAGACGCCGACGCCTGGCCGG
>JALYYE010000322.1 GCA_030946735.1 Candidatus Dormiibacterota bacterium | reverse complement strand
CTGTGGTCGTCATGACCACGGAGATCCTTCGCAACCTTATCTATGAGGACCCGCAGCGCCTTGAGCAGGTTCGCTATGTCATCCTCGACGAAGTCCACTACATCGATGACTTCCCGCGCGGCGCCGTCTGGGAAGAGATCATCATCCAGGCGCCGCCACACATCAAATTCATCGGGCTCTCCGCAACCATCAGCAACTTCCAGGAAGTCGCAGAGTGGATGAGCCTCCAACGCGGCGACATCGCCACCGTGAGCGTCACCAAACGTCCGGTGGAGCTTCGACTCTGGCTGGCCATGCGCAACGAGCTCTACCCGTTGCTCAACGAGCAAGGGGGCATCCCGCGCGAAACGCGTCAGCGGGCGCAGGCGGAAACGGCCACCGATTACCGGTTGTCGCAGCTGCGACGGCCCCCGGAAAACGACCTGCTACCGGTGGTCGAGCGTCTTCGGCGTCGGGAGTTGCTGCCGGCGATCTACTTCATTTTTTCGCGGCGCGGCTGCCGCGAGGCGCTAGCACGTTGCGCCGTGCACGGGTTTGACCTGACCACGGATGCGGAAAAAGCCCAGATCGCGGGGACCATGAAGGATCGCCTGGACCGGATCGAAGACCCCGACGAAGCTGAGCTGTATCGCAGCCTGCTCGACGGCGAAACCCTCCGGCGTGGTCTGGCAATGCATCATGCCGGTCTCCTCCCCTATCTCAAGGAGCTTGTCGAAGACCTCTTCCAACGCGGCCTGATCAAAGTGGTCTTCGCCACCGAGACCCTGTCGCTGGGGATCCACATGCCCGCGCGGGCCTGCGTGGTCTCATCGTTCACCAAGTTCGACGGCCGCGACTTCGCGCCCCTCACCTCAGGCGAGCTGACCCAGCTCATGGGCCGGGCCGGGCGCCGCGGGATCGACCCTATCGGCCACGGGGTCATCCTCAAAGAGCCCGACATCGACATCGGAACCGTCTTCGAGGCGGCCACCGGCGAAGAGATGACGGTCGAGAGCAAGTTCGCCCCCACCTACAACATGGCGCTCAACCTGCTGCGCTACCACCCGCCGGAAGAGGTCGACCTGCTCATGGAACGCTCTTTCGGCCAATACCAGAAGATGGTGGCCCGCCGAGGCCTTGACGACCGGCTGGCGAATCTCCGTCAGCGCCTCGCAGACGTCCTCGCCAGCCGCTTCAACGCAGAGGGCGAGCCCTGCTGTATCGAACCCACCTTCAGCGCCTTCTTTCGGGCTGAGGAGGAGACCGCCTCGCTGCGGGTTCGGATGCGACGATTGCGCCGAGAGCACTGGCACCGCGGCCGGCGTCGACGCGGCGGCTCGACGCGGGAGGTTGGTGGCCACACGCTCGCCCAGCTCAAGGATGAGTTGCAGACCTGGCAGCACAAACTCAACCAGCTGCCCTGCCGGAAGTGCCCATTTGCTCCCGAGCATCGAGCGCACTACGCGGAGGTTCGCGAGCTCCAGGCACGGATCCGCGCCTCTGAGCAGGACGCGCAACGAAGCCAGGGCGAATATCGGCGGCGGATGCACGCCCTGCGCGGCGTGCTGGGCGAGCTCGGCTTCCTCGAGGGGCCGGTCCCGACCGAGAAGGGCCTACTCGCCTCCCGGATCTACGGCGAGAACAGCCTGATCATCACGCAGTCCATTGCCGATGGCTGGCTGGAGGAGTTGACGCCACCCGAGCTCGCCGCCTCCCTGGTAATGGTCACGGCCGAAGACCGCAATCGCGATCACCCGCGGCCACGCCGGCGACTTCCGACCAGCGCCATCGCTCTCGCCCAGAAGCGACTGCGCATCATCTATTACCGGTTTTCCGCGCGGGAGAAGGAACGAGGCGAAGAGAACCTCCGGCCGCTCTCGACGGATTACGTCAACTTCACCTACGACTGGTGCAGCGGCCGCCCGCTTACAGAGATGCAGGCTCCCACCGATGTCGAGCTGGGTGACGCCGTCAAGGCGCTGAAGGGCCTCTACAGCGCACTCCGCCAGGTTGAATGGGCGGTGACGGATCGACCATCGCTCCGCAGGCTGGTGCTCAAGGCCCGCGAGAGCCTGGAGCGCGACCTGATCACCCGGGTCTAAGGAGCCTCATTGTCTCCCCGCTTTTCCACGCCGGAGCGGGGCCCCATTGTCTCCCCGCTTTTCCACGCCGGAGCGGGGCCCCTCAGTCGCGCCCCTCTTCCTGGGCGAGTTTCTCGGAAATGCGGTAGACCTGCTCCGGCAGGTCGGCGATGTCGTAGAAGCGCAGTGGTTTCTTGAGCCGCTTCGCGATGCCGAGCTGGACCTTCACCCCCAGGCTCATCGTGCCGAAGACCCAAACCTCGTCGCAACGGGACAGCAGATTGTTGATCGCCTCGCGCACGAGCTGCTTTGGCACCGTGTGCAGCAGGTAGTAATCGAAGAGCATGAAGGGATTGATCGGCACGTAACCCTCGTCGAGGACCAGCTTCGAGACGTGCATCCGCCAGTAGAAGTTGCGGTTCGACATGGCGATGTAGATGAGCTTCTTCGGGTGCCGGATCGTCTGCTCCAGCTGTTCCAGCGGGCTCGCCTCAGCCACCGGAGCGAAGATGGAGGCGAGGATGGCCTCGGCCGACTTGGGGGCAGCGGACGGTTCGTCCGGTGCGGTCCGCGGGACCGGCGGCGCCTCTTCTGGCTCGACGGCATCGCGCTGCGGATCTCGCGACATTGTTGTCGGAAGTTTAGGCGCCCACCAATTGAGCGTCAAGCAGACTCCGGGCAATCGGCCTCAGCCGCAGCAACGCGCGGTCGAGCAGCCTCCGGTTTTCGACGGCATTGAGCCACCGACTCGCTCCCGACGGATGGGGAAGCGGCACCAACAGCGGCCGGGCCCGCTTCGATACCTCCCGACCCGACAGGTCGAAGAGCCGGCCGACGAGCAAGTCGAGTGGGCGACCGGGGAGGAAGCGCTCATGCGCCAGCCCACCCACCA
>JALYYE010000392.1 GCA_030946735.1 Candidatus Dormiibacterota bacterium | reverse complement strand
GCGGACGCGCGGGCCCGCGGCGCCGGTGGGCGCGGGTCCGCCGTAGGCCCGCCCGAAGGTGGAGTCGGTCCGCTGGTGCCTATCGCTTCTTCGAGACGGCCGCGTGCCCCCGCTCGTGCGGGGTGCTGGCACCGCTGACCAGCCGGCGTGCGTAGCCGGCAGCCAGCGCGGTGAGCGCGGCCTCTGCGGCGCTGACCAGCAGCCGCCGTCCGATGCTCTCCTTGGATTGGACTTCGACTTTCGTCTTCCCGTCGGCCTTGACGATCCGCTTCTGCGCCGATGCCCAGGCCTTGGCGTCGTCACGGAAATCTCCCAACCGGTCGCGCAAGTCATTGAGCTTCAGCTTGCGGACGACCTGCTCCGCCGTGGAGCGGCGGCGTCGCCTTCGATAGCCGAACACCGCAAAGCCGGTGAGGGCGAGGACCAGCCCGCCGACCACCAGCTGCAGGACGCGGTTGGTCTGCAGCTGCGTCTTGACGTCGAGGTTGCGCTTGGCGCGCAACTGCAGCGCCTCTAAGGTTTCCCCGAGGTGGGCGCGGGTCTGCTCTACTTCCCGTTTCGCTTCAGTACTTGTTTGGCCCACTCCGCGTCCTCCTTGAGCGTGGTCATCGTCTTCGGTGGCGGTCCGATCTGCAACATGCCTTTTCCAACCAGGCCGAGGATAAGGGCAAGCACCAGGAAGAGTACCGTCTCGATGCCCGCGACCAGCGCGTGCGCCGGAATGATGAGCGCGATCGTGACCAGCAGCATGATGAAGAACAACAGACCGCAGAACGCCGCGATCCCAAGGAACACCGCGGCCTTGAGGTTGCTCTGCAGCATTTCCTTGATTTCGATCTTGGCCAGCTGGATTTCCTGCTGGACCAAGCGGACCGTGTCTTCCACGGCCACCCGGGCAAGATCGATCAGGCCATGCCGGCCGTTGGTTGACGTCATGCGTGTCGAGTCCGTGGCCGAAGCCCGGGGAGCAGAATCCATCAAAACGCCCTCCTTCCTTCCTTCCTTCGCGGTGTCTAGAGCAATGCTAGAACGTAAACATTATAACGTGCCTGTCAACTTTACGCTAAGCTAAGAAGGATGGAAAATCAGCCCGGCATGCCCGACCCCGTAATTCCGAATCCCGGCCAGCCGCAGGTGGGCGACCCGCCAGGACCGCAACTGGCCCCCCAGCCGACGCAACCGGAGATTCAGGAGCCTCCCCCCGCGCCGGTCGAGGTCCCACAGCCGGGAATTAACCGGCCCTAGGCGCCCCGGCGTCGCGATCTTTGCCCGAACGGGCAAAGATTTCACTTGACGTGGCCGCCACCAGCGGACACACTCTCATGGGAATCTTAGGTTTGCGCGCTTAGGCGCGCCTACAGCGGGAGGGTTACTGTGGGAAAAAGGGTTAAGGGAGTATCGGCTGCGTTCGCATTGTGCGCGCTGGCCGTCAGCGTACTCATCGGCGCCATCGGCGTAAGCGCGGCGAAGAGCGCGAAGCATATGCCGAAGCAGGTCGGTTGCTTCTACGTCTGTCAAGGCGACGGTTTCAAGGTCTTCACAATCGGCGTCGACGCCAAGAACCCGCCGACGAAGAACTTCGAGTACACCGACTTCTTTCCCAATGGGTTCCAACAGACCTCGCCGGTAGTGAGCAACGTTTCGTCTCCTACCCTCACCATTCACGACGGCGACGTACTCCACTTCCTCTGGTCTCCCGACGCCTCATTGGATAGCGCCCACACGGCGACGCTTGCCAGTATGGAAGGGACATTGAAGAGCGCCCAGGACAAGTACTCACCGCTCATGCCGGATACCGACGACGGCGGCGGCAAATTCGTCGGCAATCCGCTGACCTTCAATCCCACCTCGAGAGACTGCGGAACAGCCTCCAATGCCTGCTCCTATGACGGCCTCAGTGACCTCAACTCGGGCTTCATGCCCAACCACAACGGCAGCGTCAACCCTTCCGAATTCTTCGTACAGATGCAGTTGGAATCGGGCCATGGAACAGTTAACTTCTTCTGCGCCCTCCACCGCGGGATGGTTGGGCAGGTCCGAGTTCTCGCCCGTAACACGGAGACGAGCTCGACCACTGAGGAAGAGATGGCCGCTGCTGCTCTCGCCCAGTACACGAAAGAAACAGCCGACGGGTTGGCCGCCGAAGCCGCTGCCAACCAAACAGCCAGCACCACCAACACCGATGGATCCAAGACGGTGACGATGACCGCCGGGACCGCCGCGCCGCACGTCGAGGTCATCGAGATGCTGCCCAACAACGTCGCCATCAAGCAGGGCGACAAGGTGACCTGGGTCGACAAGGGGTTTGACATCCATACCGTCACCTTCCCGAAGGGACACGGCTCGGATTCGGTCGATCCCTTCCAGCCGCCGGTTTGCGAAGGCAC
>JALYYE010000264.1 GCA_030946735.1 Candidatus Dormiibacterota bacterium | reverse complement strand
AGGTTACTGCTGTTGCGCGCTGACCTGGGCGAGAAAAGCCTGACTCGCCGCATCGAAACGGTTGAGCTCGACCGCGCGTCGAGCCGCGTCGAGCGCCTCCCTGGGACGGCCGAGGTTGAGGTCGGAGACGGCGAGGTAGTGGAATGCGAGCGGATTGAAGGTGCCCAGTCGCGCCGCGTCCATGTAGTCATCGCGCGCGCGAACCCAATCCGGTGCGGCATGCCGGCTGGAGCCGAGACTGATGTCGAGGTTGCCGGCCTCGACCGCATAGATCGATTGTTCAGGCGCGAGCGCGCGAGCCGTGGCGATGTCGCGCAGGGCATCATCGCGTCGCCCCTCCCCCGCCGCCACGACGGCGGCATAGAAGGCGGCATCGGCGACGAATGGGCGAATCACAAACGGCACGATAAGCGCGACCAGAATCACGGACCCGCCGGCGAGCGCGAGGCGAACGGAACGGCGCGGCGGCCGCATGGCGGCCGACGCCTGGGATGGGGGCGGCGCAGCGATGACGATGGCGGCGGCAGCGAAGATCCAGAATGGCGCTGCCGCCGGGAGCCAGGAAAAATTGAGCTGCATGGTCGCCTGGTAGGCGAGCCATCCACCGAACAGGCTGGCGAGGGCGCGGTTCGCGCGGGTTCGCCAGAAGGCGAGGACAAATGCCCCCAGCAACCAGAGGTAGGCGCCAACGCCGAGCAGCCCCTGCGTCACCGCGACCTGCAGGATGTCGGCGTGGGCCTTGTCGAAATGGTCGCCCGGCTCCCAGTCACCGGTCTGCACGGTGGGATAGGTCAGCCCGAAGCTGTCGGGGCCGAAGCCCACCAGAGGGCTGCGCGGGATCAGGTTCAGCGAGTCTCTCCAGACGTGAAACCGGACGCCACCCGATCCAGTCGCCGGAGCGGTCACCGTCAGGCCGCGGCCGACGACGCAGGCACCGACGGGAAGCGCGCCGCGACCCGGCGCGCCCGCTTGCGCCAGGGCCAGCACCGCAACCACGGTGAACACGGACGCCAGCCCCGCCCAGACGGGCCAGCGAGGACGCTCGCGAAGGAGCACCACGCCCACGCCGAGGGCAGCGCCGATCCACGCGCTGCGCGCGAGCGTCAGCACCAGGGCCAGCCCCATCACCAGCAGGGCATTGCCGGCGACCACCCGGTAGGCGGCGGACCGCGCCACCACGAACTCGTGAACCGCGAAGGGGAGCACGAGTGCCAGGAAGGCGGCGAGCTCGATGGCGTTGCCGAGGGTGGCGAAGGGTCGCAGCGCCTCGCAGGATTGAGGGTCGGGCAGCCCCCAACCAAACACCGATTGCAAAATGGCGATCGCCGCCACCAGGAAGCCGCTCGCCAGCAGGCTGCGGATGAGCCCGGTGGCGTCCTTCGCCTCGCGCAGCACCTGGACCGCGAGCCAGAAGAGCGCGCCATAGAGCGCGATCGTGATGAGGCCCTCGTACCGGAAATAGCTGCCGAAGACCGCGACGTTGCGGTTGACCGCGAACACGGTCGCCAGCGCGGCGGTGGCGATGAAGGCCAGCAACGGGAGGTCGATCGGTGTTCGCCTCCAGCCCGGCCAGCCGCCAATGGCAACGCGCGCCAGCAAGAGCGCCGCGAGCGCGAGACCGAGCAAGCGCGCCGTGAGGAGCTTGGCCAGGACGAAGCGATCGAAGGTTGTCCAGAAGAGGACCAGTGGTAGCGCGAATGCCCCGATGCGCAGCCCCCAGCGCATGGCCACGTGCCTCATCGTATAATCGGGCCGCCATCCGAACGAGAACCGTCCTCGCCGCTGCTGCACTGGTGGTGGCGACGCTGACGCTGTGGTCACCCATCGCGATGGCGGCGCCGGCGGACTGGCCCACCTATCACCGGGACTACACCCGCGCCGGGAACGACACCAGCAGCCCGACGTTCAGCGGCGTCTCACCGCAGTGGACCTCGATCCACCTCGACAACAACGCCTGGAGCGAGGGTATCAATGCCGAGCCCCTCGTCGTCGGCTCGCGGGTGATCGTCGCCACCGTCGCGAACACTGTGTATTCGCTCGACGCCAGCACGGGCGCCGTGCAGTGGTCCACCAACGTGGGCACACCGGCGCGCAATGCCGACGTCGGCTGCGGCCTTCAGGATCCCGTCGGCATGCAGGCGACGCCTGTCGTCGACACCGCGAATGGCATCGTTTACGCGGTCGCGCTGGTCAAGGCGGGGAGCACGCTGCAGTACTACATGGTCGGGCTCGACATCATCACGGGCACGCGAAAGTTCAGCGACCTCCCGATTACCGTGGCCGGACTCGACCCGTTCTATCAGGGCCAGCGTGGCGCGCTGGCGCTCTCCGCAACCGCCGGCAAGGTCTACATCCCATTTGGCGGGCGCGACGGTGACTGCAACCCCTACCACGGCTTTGTGGTCGCTGCCCCCGCCAGCGGCAGCGGCGGCCTCACCGTGTTCAACGACCACGCGACCATCCCGCCGTCCTTCCGGCAACCCGTGGCTGGAGCGGGCCACGCCGGTTTCTGGGCGTCGGCGGGCCCCGCTATCGACGCCGCCGGCAACATCTACGTGACGGCCGGCGACGGCGGTGACGGGGGGAACTGGGACTACGGAAACGTGGTCTTCCGGCTGAACTCCTCGCTGCAGATGCAGGACTACTTTGCGCCCAGCGATTGGGTCACGCTGAACCAGCAGGATCGCGACCTGGGGTCGACCGGCCCGGCGATCGTGGGTCCCAACAGCGACATGATCTTCCAGATCGGCAAGTCGGGCGTCGGCTACCTGCTGAGCATGGCGAACCTCTCGGCCAACAGCACCCACATCGGCGGCGAGCTCTTCTCCGCCGCGGTGTGCGACATGTCGTTCGGCGGCGTCGCCTACGCCAACGGATTCATCTATGTCGGCTGCCTCGACGGGCTGCACGCGCTCCAGTTGAACGGCGCCTCCTTCACCGAGCCCTGGAACGATCTCACCACCCGATACGGGCCGCCGATCGTCTCCGGCGGCATCGTCTGGGCGCTGCAGATCAACAACGGCATCCTCGATGGCTTCGACGCCGCGACCGGAGTGAAGAAATTCACCTTCAGCGTCGGCCCCCTGACCCACTTCATGACGCCGACCGCGAGCGCCGGCCGGATCTTCGTGGCCACCGGAAACGAGGTCAGGGCCTTCGGACAGGCGGCCGGCCCCTATCATGCGCTGCCCCCCACCCGCATCCTCGATACCCGGGACGGGAACGGCGGCTTCAACTCACCCCTGGGGCCGTCCCAGACGATCACCCTCCAGGTCACCGGCCGAGGTGGCGTCCCCACCAGCGGCGTTTCCGCCGTCGTCCTGAACGTCACCGTCGCGAACACGGCGCGACCCGGCTGGCTCACCGTCTATCCGACCGACACTCCCCTGCCGCTGGCCTCCAACCTCAACTGGGCCCAGGGGCAAATCGTGCCCAACCTGGTCGAAACCGTGCTGGGCTCCAACGGAAGGATCGAGATCCACAACGGCAGCGATGGTCCGGCCAATGTCATTGCCGACGTCGAGGGCTATGTAGCAACGCCCTCCGGAACCTCGGGCCCCGATGGCCTCTACAACCCGATCAATCCCTCCCGGGTGCTCGACACGCGGAGCGCACCACTGCCGCTGGGGCAAGCCACGCCCGCGCCGGTTGGCCCGGGGCAGACCATTACCGTGCAGGTCACCGGTCTGGGCGGCGTCCCTGCCGCAACCGATGTGGGGGCGGTCGTGCTCAACGTGACCGCCGCCAATCCGACCGCGCTCAGCTATCTGACGGTTTTTCCGAGCGGCAACCTCCCCAACGCCTCCAACCTGAACTTTGTCGCCAGGCAGGTGATTCCCAACCGGGTGATCACGCCGGTTGACAGCAATGGGCGCGTCAAGATCTTCAACGGGGCCGGCAGCGTCAACGTCATCGTCGACGTCGGTGGTTGGTTCACCTCGTCGACGTCGACCCTGGGTGGCAGCCAGTACACCGCCCTCCCGCCATCGCGCATCCTGGACACCCGGGTCGGCACCGGCGGCTTCAGCTCGCCGCTCGGTCCCGGACAGCGGGACGCGGTCACTGTCGCCGGGGTTGGCGGCGTGCCCCCCATGGGTGCGCCCAATGCGCCCAAAGCGGTGGTCCTCAATGTCACCGCCACAGGCGCGACGAGCTTCAGCTACCTGACGGTGTGGCCCACCCCCGGGGTGACTCCCCCCAACGCCTCGGACCTCAACTTCCCGCCCAACTCGAACAACCCGAATCTCGTGGTGGTCAAGGTTGGACCCGACGGCAAGGTCAACATCTACAACGGGTTCGGCTCCGTCAATGTCGTCGCCGACATCGAGGGCTGGTACAGCTAGC
>JALYYE010000232.1 GCA_030946735.1 Candidatus Dormiibacterota bacterium | reverse complement strand
CATCATCGGGCGAGCGTCACGTCGAAAGACGAAATCGGGTATCTCGCGCAGGCCTTCAACGAGATGACGGCCAGCCTCGAAGAAAAGACGGTGGCGCTGGAAGAAACGACGTTTGCGAGCATGGAGGCGCTGGCCCGGGCAATCGACGCGCGCGACCCATCAACCTACGGACACTCCGCTCGCGTTGCCGCCGTGAGCATCGAAATCGCCGATGAGATGCAGGTCCCGGTGAAAGAGCGCGAGGCGCTCCGGCGGGCGGCGCTGCTCCACGACATCGGCAAGATCGGCGTCCAGGACCGTGTGCTCCGGAAACCCGGTCCCCTCAACGACGCCGAGATGGATGAGATGCGCGAGCATTCGCGAATCGGCCACGACATGCTCGAAGGACTGCGCTTCCTGCGGCCGAGCCTACCCGGGATTCTCCATCACCACGAACGCTGGGACGGCGGTGGTTACCCGGCCGGGTTGGCCGGGACCGCGATCCCCCTGCTCGTCCGGATCATCACGGTGGCGGACGTCTTCGACGCCCTCACCTCCGATCGACCGTACCGTAAGGGGCTGAGCTTCGACGCGGCGAGCGCCGCCATCCGTCATGACGCAGGGCGGAAGTTCGACCCTGAAGTGGTCGCCGCCTTCATCGCCCGGCGGCCAGCCATCGAGGAACCGCTCCAAGAGATGGGAAAGACCGTCTTGACCCTACGGCGGCCGGAGGCCGCATGAGGTCGCGACTCGTCCGCAGCCTGGGCGTGGTTGCACTGCTTCCGCTCTTCGGCATGGTGTTCTGGGTGGCGGCGACGGTGGCGTCAAGCCTTCCCGGTCTCGTCGCCCTGGCGGTCAACGTCCATGGGCTGGGGCTGGTGAGCTACGCGGCGGACTCGCGGCAGCGGCCGGCGCCGCTTTCCCTTCAGGTGCTGGAGGACGCCGCCGGCGATGCGAACGGGTCCCGGGCTGTAGCCAAACCCAGCGCGGCCCCAACACTGGTGCCGACGCCAAAGCCCACTCCGACACCCACGCCGACGGCCCTACCGCTTCCCACCCCAAAGCCAACGCTGCTGCCCACACCGGTCCCCGTACCGGCGCCGACACCAACACCGGCCCCCAGCCTGCTACCGCTGCCGCTCCCGCTGCCGGTTCCGATCCAGCCCTCGCCGCTTCCGGGGCTGGTGAAGTAAGAGGAGGAGGCTCGCTCTAGCGACCGACGACGTGCAGGCGCCATCCGCCGAGGTCATCCGAATCGGGGTGATGGTGCATCTCGTCGCCAGCCGTGGCTCGTAGCAGGTCCTCGATAGCCCGCTGGCTCTTGATAAAGGCGGTGACGACCTCAGGGTCGAAGTGCGTGGCTGAACCCTTGAGGATTTCCGTCTTCGCGAATTCGAAGGTGCGCGCCGCCCGGTAGGGGCGGTCGGATGTCATGGCGTCAACCGCGTCCGCGACCGCCAGGATGCGCGCCCCCAGCGGAATCTCGTCCGCCCGCAGCTCGTCCGGGTAGCCATTGCCATCCCAGCGCTCGTGGTGATGGCGGATCAGGGGGAGCACCGGATCGAGGAAATCTATGCCTTTCAACATCTCCACCCCGATCACCGGGTGCTTCTGCATGCGGAGCGCTTCGTCGGGCTCGAGGCGCGTTTGCTTGCGGAGGATCGCATCCTCGATGCCAATCTTCCCGATGTCGTGCAGGACGCAGGCGCGTCGAAGCGCGCCGACCTCAGTCTCATTGCAGCCGAGGGCCTGGGCCATGATGACGGCGTATTCCTCGACCCGTCGCGTGTGCCCATGGGTGTACGGATCGCGGGCCTCAACCGCCGAAGCCAGCGCCTCGATCGTCATCAGGTAGGTGTCCTGCAGCTGCGTCATCGTGGTCCGCAGTGAGGTGCTCTTCTCCTTCAGGCTGCGCGTCATCTGATTGAAGGAGTCGGTGAGCTCACCGATCTCGTCATGGGTCGTCACCGCTGTCTGATGGTCCAGGTCGCCGGCGCTGACCAGCCGGGTGGCCTCCACCAGCCGGTGCACCGGCCGGGTGATGCGGCGCGCCAGCCAGATGCCGATCGCGAGCGTGAACAGCACGCCGGCGAGGAAGAGGATCACGAGGATGATTCGCAGCTGGTTGGTGTCGGCCAGCAAGCCGGCCGTGGAGGCCACGGTCCCGAGATAGCCGAGGTTCGCCGCCCGCACGGACCAGGGGGAGACGATCTCGGTGCCGGGACCGGCTGCAGTGCGGGACAGCTCGACCACGCTGGTGGGGCTGACGCGACCCCGGGTAGTCCCGTCGAGCGCGAGCGTCGACCACTGACTCGGCGGGATGCTCAATGACGTCGCGAGGACCTGGCCGTTGACGTCGTAGAAGGTAATGTCGTCCTGCGGCAAGGATGCCTTGATGGCAGCGGACCGATCGGCGAGATAGTCGCCGATGAGGACGGCGCCGATGAGAGTGCCGGCCGCGTTGCGAACGGGCTGGCCGGTGAAAATGGCCGGCTGCGGCGCCGACGCCACCAGGTCGATCGTGGTGGTGCCGCCGCTGAGCATGTAGGAGAGCCCGGGCCAGCCGCTCAAGTCATGGCTCTGGCTTACCGTGGCGGCAACCGCGCCATGGCCGACGACGCCCACGATCTCGCGGCCCGAGGTATCGACGACCTCGACGATGACGTTGGGATGAATGGTGAGAGCGCGTTCCAGCCAGGCCTGCAAGGCCGGGGTCTTGTCCCAGTTCTGGCTGAGACCAGGCCCCCCGGTGAGGAGGCGGAGGACCGCTCTCCGGTCGGTATCCCCGGTCTTGACCATCGACTGCGCTACGAAGCCGTCCTGGACGAGCTGGGCATCGAACGCACCCTGGCTCCGGCTGCTCAACTCGCCGGTGGCGGTCAGAGTGCCAATGGCGCCGATCGCCAGCGTGAGGGCCGCGAAGGGAAGCACGATCTTCAATGCCAGCCGATGGCTGAAGCGGGGCATGATGACGCGCATGTAACGTTGCCGGGGTCGGGGAGCTTGTGCCGGCCTAGGTAGCTGGTGGCGCCCCGAAGAAGGCCTCCGGGCTCGGGTCCAGCCGGACCTCGTACTGGGGAAAATCCGCGGCCAGCCGGCGTGCATCGGCCGGGAAGATGTAGTCGAGCTTGACGACGTGGCCAAGCCGCTGCGCCTGGCTGAGGAACGCGGTCGCCAGCAGCATGCTGCTGAAGGCGGCGGTTCGTGGAATGCCAGCGGGCTCGCTGTGGCTGAGCAAGGGCATGCGCTCCGGGTCGCGTGCGTCCTCGGACTCGACCACGATCACGAAGACGCGCTCAGGTAGCGGCAATCAGGTCCTGGCGCGGTAGTGGAGATGAACCACGCCGCTGCCGAAACGATGTTCGTCGAGCAGCTCGAGCTTCACACGGACATTCTCTCGGAGAGCCCGTTTGCCACCTCCAACCAGGATGGGCACGACGAACAGGTGAACCTCGTCGACGAGCCCGGCTTTGATTGCCTGGGCGGCGAGGTCGGGACCGCCCACCGAGATGTCACGCGAGGCGGTCGCCTTGATCCGACGCACCGCCTCGGGGTCGAAGTCTCGCTCGATCCGCGTCCTGGCGCTGGATGTCGTCGAAAGCGTCCTCGAGTAGACGATCTTGTCGGCGGCTTGCCAGATCTGTGCGTAGTCCTTGACGACCGCCGGCTGGTCGGCGCCTGCGGGCACAGCCTCCCAGTAGCGCATGACGTCGTACATTCGGCGGCCGTACAGGTAGGTGCCGACACGCCGTTCGAGGTCGTTGACGAAGGCGTGTACCTGCTTGTCTGGTGCAGCCCACTCGAACTTGCCGTCCTCGTCCTCGATGTAGCCGTCGAGCGACATGATCGCGGAGTAGATCAGCTTGGCCGTGGCAGGTCTCCCATCTGGCATGGCTGGGGGTAGCGACGCACCTGCACAGTATCCTGCTAGCTACGCTCGAGCACCTGCTTCCGCTCGCCCTTCTTGTCGTGGTGGCGGTCCTCCTGTGTCTCGCAGCCAGGCGCGCTCCCGGGCGGTGGATCGGCGCGGTGGCGGGGATCATGGCGCTCGGGCTCGTGATCGCTGAGGTGAGCTGGCAGCCGTTTGTCATCGCCAACCACACTTGGTCCGTGGGCGCCAGTCTCCCGGTCCAGCTGTGCGACGTCGGTGGATTCGTCGCCGCCGCGGCGCTGGTGTGGCGGCAACTCCTGCTCGTCGAGATCGCCTACTTCTGGGGTCTGGGCGGCACTCTGCAGGCGGTGTTGACCCCGGACCTCAAAGACCAGCACTTTCCGAGCTTTCCCTACCTGCAGTTTTACGTGACGCACGACCTGGTCATCCTCGCGGCCCTGTTCCTGGTCGTCGGCCTCGGGCTGCAGCCGCGCCGGGGTGCGGTCCGTCGCATTTTCCTGTTGACCCTGGGCTTTACCTTCGTCATCGGCCTTATCGACCTGGTGACCGGCGGCAACTACATGTATCTGCGCCAGGTGCCCGTCAGCGGCAGCCTGCTCGACCTCATGGGTCCGTGGCCCTGGTACATAGGGGCGGGCGCGGTCGTAACGTTGGCTGTGCTGGTGATCCTCGATGCGCCGTTCCGCCTATCTAGACTATGGAGGTATGACGCCGGCTGAGGCACGCGACGCATTCACGCGCCTGCTGCAGACGCCGGAAACGGAATTGGACCTGGCCGAAGCCGCATTGTTGATCGCCGCCGAGGAGTACGCGGACATGCGGCCGGCGGTATATCTGAACCAAATTGCCCGCATGGGGACTGAGCTCAAGCAGCGGATCCGGGCGGAGGTCGAGCCCGCTCGCGTCGTCGAGCTCGCCAATGCCTACCTATTCGAGGAACTGCACTTCAAGGGAAACCGGCAGGAGTACTACGACCCTCGCAACTGCTTTCTCAACGAGGTCCTGGACCGACGGGTCGGCATCCCGATCACGCTCGCGGTGCTCTACATCGCGGTAGGGGAGAGGGCGGGGCTGCCGGTGAGAGGGGTTGGCATGCCCGGCCATTTCCTGGTGAAGTATGCTCCGGCAACGAGTGGCGAAATCTTCATCGATGCCTTCAACGGCCGCACGCTGACTCGCGAGGAATGCGCGAAGATGCTGGACGAGATGTACGGTGGTGAAGTCCAGATGCGGCCGGCTTTGCTGGAGCCCTCGACCAAGCGGCAGATCCTGTCGCGCATCCTTAATAACCTCAAGAGCCTGTACCTGTCTCGCGGTGAGCTGCCGCGGGCGCTCAGTGCCAGCGACCGGATCATGCTGACTGACCCGCACCTGACCTCCGAGTGGCGGGATCGCGGCATGATCCACTTCCAGATGCACCATGACGCCGAGGCGTTGACGGATTTCACACGCTACCTGGCTGTGCGGCCGGAGCCAGAGGATGCGGCAAGGATCAAACAGCTGCGCGGCCAGCTGATCAGCCGGGTCAACTAGTGGCGCGCATCGGACTCGTGCTCCGAGAGGGGTTGCTGTTCGGCATCATCGGCGGAGTCTTCGCGCTGCTCGTCCGGTTGGTGGCGGTCTATGCCACGCACGACCTGACGCCGAACGTCCTGGAAAACTTCGTCAGTTCGGTACTTGGCTTTCTGATCATCGGCGGCGCCGGTCGCAAGCTCGCCGCATTGACCAAGAGCACCAACCCGGCGTTGCAGATGGGGGCCCTCGCCGGCGGAATCACCGAACTATTTCATACCGTGGTCAGCGCGCTGATCCTCTCCTATTTGCCAGTGGGTGATGTCGCCTTCAACCGCCTCAGCCCGGCCGCCAAGCGAGCGGCTACGGACACTGGTGCCCAGCTGATCAGCCTTGGCCTCGACCTCGCGGTCGTGATCGTATTCGGCGCGATGATCGGCTGGCTCGGCGCCTGGACGCTGCTGACCTTCCGGCCACCCCGCGAACCGCAAGGTTAGTTGCGCCAGACGAGGGTAGAATAGACCCGATCGCGCTAGACGGGGAGCCAGCGGTGCCCTGTACCCGCAATCCGCTTCAGCGGGGTCGAACTCCCCTTTGAGGGGTGCGCTGTCCGGAGCGTCGTTTCGTGCGACTGCGTTGATGGCCTGGTCCTGCGCGACCTGGTTCCGTGAACCCTGTCAGGTCCGGAAGGAAGCAGCAGTAAGCGGGGTGCCGGGGGCGCCGCAGCCCACCGGGCCTGAGTGGTCCGCGTTGCGT
>JALYYE010000190.1 GCA_030946735.1 Candidatus Dormiibacterota bacterium | reverse complement strand
CGGCCAGCCTATCCCATCTTCATCTCAGAACAAGAGCAACTCCACCATTACTTGCTCGACAGTCTTCTATTGCTGCGCGCACCCGAAGCGCTTGATGCGATCAAGCCGTACTTCAGCCTGACAGAGGGCGCCGTGAAGGAGGCGCTTAGCCGCTGGGCAAATGCCCTCCGGAAGTATGGATCGGATCCGTTGAAGGGGGACTTCTCCGTCTTCGACGAAATGGAGGCGATCGTCCGTGCTCGTGTCCGTGACCATCCAGAGCTGATCACGCTGTGGGTGCCCGAGGCGACTAGCGCAGACGCTGAAAACAAGGAACGTGAGCGATTGAGGGCGATCCACCCCCAGATACCCGTCATCTTGCGTCGATACCGTCGAAGGAAACGCGAGGGATCTGGGAGCTGAAGTTTACGAAACCGCCCCTTTAGAGAGAGAAGTCGATGGTGCGGCCCATCCGGCCGACAATTGGCGGGCGCTGCGGACGGTGTATTCGGAAGTCGGCTTCGTAGTTGAGCGGGCCGCCCGTCAAGAGAAGGCTGCGATCGGCCACAGTGAGCCGGAACTGCAACTGCCGGTGATCATCCGTTAGGTCGAAATCCTTTGTCCCGACGGGACCGGGGTAGACCTCGAAGCTCAACGGGTCCCAGCTTCGCTCGGTCGCGTACTGAAGGTCGGGCCCCATCGGAATCACTGCACCGCCGCGAACGAAGAGCGGGAGCGTTTCAAGCTCGGCCTCGTAAGTGATCCAGCGCGCGCCTTCGAATCGCTTGTCCGTCCAGAAGTCGAACCAGTCGCCCGCCGGCAGGTAAATATCACGCGACCCACGCGGCTGGAACATCGGTGCCACGAGGAGGTCGGGTCCCAGCATGTACTGGTCGTCGATGGGCCAGGTCGTCCGGTCTGAGGGATGGTCGTACACGAGTGGCCGCGCCAACGGCACTCCCTGCGGCACGCGACGCGCCGCTGCATATAAGTAAGGAAGCAGCCGGTAGCGGAGCTGCGCGTATTTCCGAAAGATCGTCAGCGCTGGCTCGCCATAGGCCCAGGGCTCGCGTGGCGCGGTATGGCCGTGAGCGCGTGCATGCGAGAAGAGCAAACCCATCTGTGACCAGCGCACGTAGAGCTCGGGGCTCGGCGGATCCGTGAGCGTGGGAATCCCGAAGAAGCCGCCCATGTCGAAGCTGGCGAAGGCCGCTCCCGACAGGATCCAGCTCAAGGCGCCTCGCAGGCTGGCCGCCATGTCCTCGAAGGTGCATCCGGGATCGCCGCCCCAGTGCAGTGGGTAGCGCTGCGACCCGACATAGCCTGAACGCCCCCAGATGAGGCCGTAGCCGTGGACTTCTTTCGTGACTTCGAACACGGCCCGCTGGTAGAGGAGCGGATACAGGTTATGCAGTTGCTCGGCCGATGTGCCGTCGTGGGGCACGGCGTCGTCGGGCATGTCCTCGGCGAAGTCGGTCTTGATCACCGCGACGCCCATCTCCAGCAGCCGCCGATTCTTCGCCTTGAACCACTCGACGGCATCTGGATTGGTGAAATCGACCGCGGCGCTTGGCTTGGCAAAGCCATGGACGAGTGCGGGACCACTGCCATCTTTGGCCATCAATAGGAAACCCTTCTGTTCGCCTTCGGCTCGCATCTGCGAGTCGAGCGGCACGTAGGGGCTCTCCCAGAGGCTGAGTCGGAATCCAAGCGCCCTCAGCTCGGCGATCATCCCTTTTGGATCGGGGAAGGCCGACTCGTCCCATTCCAGGTCGCCGTGATGTCCCTCGTGGTAGCGCATCCAGTAAGGGTCGATATGAATGACATCGCAGGAGATGCGCTCCTGTCGCATCCGGCGGGCGACCTCCATCACCTCGTCACGATTGCGATAACCCCAGCGGCTGATCCAGAAGCCGAACGACCAATCCGGCGGCACAGCCGGGGCACCGGTTAGCCGATGGTAGGCCTGCATCATCGGGGCAATCCCATCGGCAAGAATCAAATAGGCGCGTAGATGATCGGCGCGAGCCGTTGCCTGCCAGGCCGCAACCGAGGACTGGCCGAGATCGTAGTACAGCGGACCGGTCATGTCGAAGAAGACGCCGTAACCCTCGGAGCTCAAGATCAGTGGCACGTTCTTGTAGGCGCGGTCGCTGCGGACGCCGAACGCATCGACCGTCCACGATGCGAACGCCTGAGCACGACGGTTCAGCGCGCCGAAGTGCTCGCCAAGACCGAAAAGCGCCTCCTCCGGCTTGAGGCCGGCGGTCAACCAACGCAATCCGCGCGCCTGCCCGGTCGGAAAGTGGTGGTAACCGCCGCGAATATCGCGATCGTTCGGCTCATCGATCAACCGCACCTTGCCGGCTGCATCCTTGAGGCGCAGGCGGAAGGGGGCGCGATCGATCTCGAGCGTCAGCGCCGACGTCGCGATCGACCAGCCGTCGGCGGTTTCCGCCATGTTCCACTCGGTGGACGCCGGCGCACCATCCACGAGCAGCCGCGATGGGCGGTTGGCGCCGGGACCAAAATGCAGTCGCACGATGTTTGGCGCCACCGGTCGAATCTCGATAGGAATCGCCCCGCCTCGATCGTCCTCTGCCCCAAGTTCGACTCGATCCCGACGCGCCCGCAGGCTGCGCGCCGCCGCGATCGCTCGCGGGTCACGCGGCACAAAGTCACTGGCCGGCCTCGCCGGCCGGGCGGCTACCAGCCTCGCTGGATCCACTCGTCCAGGTGAGGCCGTTCGTGGCCGATTGTAGTGGGCTTGCCGTGGCCCGGCAGGACCCGTGTCTCGTCCGGGAGCGTGAACAGTTTCCCGCGGATGCTCTCGATGATTGTCGGAAAGCTGGCATACGGATTTTTCGTGTTGCCGGGACCGCCGGGAAACAGTGTGTCGCCGGAAAAGAGATGCTCACCGCTGAGCAAACAGATACTGCCCGGTGTGTGACCTGGCGTGTGAAGGGCCACGACCTCGTACTCGCCGAAGCGGAAGCGCTCACCATCGCGAACGCGGTGATCGGCCTTGATGGGCATCATCGATTCATCCGCCTGGTGACAGGTGAAGCGGGCGTGGGTCTGGTCGCGCACCGGTTTCAGAGCCTGCACATGGTCGCCGTGCCCATGCGTGGTGAGGATGTGACTGACCTGAAGGCCGTCGAGCTCCTTGATGATGCGCGGCGCGTCGTTGGCCGCGTCGATCAAGAGAGCTTCCCTGGTTTTCGGATCGCTCAGCAGGTAGACGTTGTTGTCGTAGGGCCCCACGGAGAAACTCGTGAGCTTGTACACGGCAATTCAGTCTACGCACCGGCGCTTCCTAGAATTGACCCTGTGCCCAAGGAGCGACGCATCGGCATGCACATGCGCACGGGCCGTGGCCTCGACAAGGCGATAGAGACGATCAGAGCGCTGGAGCTCAGGTCCGTGCAGATCTTCACCGACAACCCGAGCGCCT
>JALYYE010000146.1 GCA_030946735.1 Candidatus Dormiibacterota bacterium | reverse complement strand
ACCATCAGCCCCGCCAGCCAGACGGCATCCTCGGCCAGGTCCCGCCGCGATGCCCGCTCGCCGCCGGTCGCAAGGTAGCCCTCGTTGAACATCAGGTAGAGCACCGCGAGGACTTCCTCCAGGCGTTCGCCCATGTCCCGCTCGGCGGGCACGCGATACGGAATCTTCGCCTCGACGATCTTGCGCTTGGCCCGCACGATGCGCTGGGCGATGGTCGCTTCGCTGGTGATGAAGGCACGCGCAATCTCGATCGTGGTCATGCCGGCGACGGCGCGCAGCGTGAGCGCCACCTGCGCCTCCCGCGACAAGGCCGGGTGGCAGCAGGTAAAGATCAAGCGAAGCCTGTCGTCACCTTCCGCCGTGTCATCGTTCATTGACGCTCCCTCGAGCTGGGCGAGCTTCTCTCGAAAGCGCGCCTGACGCCGGAACTGATCGACGGCTTTCCGCCGGGCGGTCGTTAGCAGCCAGGCCCCGGGTTTGTCCGGGATGCCATCTCTCGGCCAGTGCTCCACCGCCTCGAGGAGAGCCTCCTGAACGAGTTCCTCCGCCAGGTCGAAATCGCCCAGAGCCCGGACCAACGCCGCGGTCAACCGACCGGTCTCCTCGCGGAAGACAGCGCTGAGCGCGGCGTCGGTCGCAGAGTGGCTTTCTGTTATCGCTGCGGCTCGCCTCGATCGACAACTGGACGGACCTCGACCAGCCCTCCCGTCGGCCATCCCTTCGCCATCTCGATTGCCTCATCGAGGTCGGCCACGTTGACCTCGGCATAGCCGCCAATCGACTCCTTGCCCTCGATGAAGGGTCCGTCCGTCACGACCGGTTTCCCATTAGCGAACTTGACAGTTGTGGCAGTACGGTCCGGCTGCAGCTCGTGGCCCCCGGTGATCTTGCTCCCATACTTGCCGAACCACGCGTTGACAGGCCCGTAGGCTGCCTGCTTCTGGGCCTCGGGCATCGCTTCCCACTGCTTGGCCCGCTCCTTGGTGTCGCCGAACAGCAATACGTATTTCATCGTCTGCGTCCTCCTTGATAGTCCGCGGCCTCGCCGCTTTGTACAGTACGACGAACGGGAGAGGGCCGAAATCGACATCGAGGCTTGTTACGCTGTTAGGCGGTGGAAGAGTCCGCTCGATACGGCGATCGGGTCACGATCCCCGAGCCCTATTCCATCGAACACATTCCCTTTGCCGAGCGACACGGCCACAGCCGCCAGTTGCTCTGGCTCTGGCTGGCGGCCAACCTGACGATCGCCGACTATGCGATCGGCTTCGTGCCCTTTTCGCTGGGCCTGTCGGTGGGCCCGGCCCTCCTCGCGCTGGCGCTGGGCAACGTCCTCGGCGGGCTCGTCCTCGCCTGGTCCGCCGCCATGGGACCAGCGGCCGGCTACCCGCAAATGTTCATCGGCCGGCGCGCGTTCGGCCGCGTCGGTGGCTACATCCCCGCCGCCCTGAACTGGTTGAGCACGGCCGGCTGGTTCACCGTCAACACCATCCTGGGCGCTTTCGCCATCCAGCTGTTGCTACCCGGCCTTCCGTTTTGGCTGGCGGCCGCGAGCCTGGTCGTGGTGCAGACCCTGCTCGTGATCTACGGCCACAACGTGATCCAGGAATTCGAGCGCTACATGGTCCTGATCCTCGGTCTGCTCTTCGCCATCGCGACCGTGATCGCGCTCACGCATGGCTCAACGATCGCCGCCTGGCACCCGAAGCCGTTTGGCGGCACGCTGACCTCGTTCGCCATCGTGCTCGCCGTCTCCTTCTCCTACATCATGAGCTGGTCGCCCTACGCCTCCGACTACTCGCGCTATTTGCCGGAGATTACCTCGCGTTCGTACATCGCCATCTACGTCTTCATCGGCGCCGTCGTGGCCTCATTTCTCACCGAAGTCGTCGGGCTGCTGGTCGCGATCGTCGCCCCGGCGGGCGCCACACCGATTGCGGCGTTGAAAACCGTCATGGGCGGCTTCGGCGCGTTTGCGGTGCTCGCGGTCATCCTCGGTGCAACCACCGCGAACGTGCTCAACCTCTACTCCAACACGATGTCCGCGAAGGTGCTCGATGTCCGCCTGCAGCGATGGCACCTGGCCATCATCGGTGGCGCGCTCGGCTTCGTCGTCGCTTTGCTTGGCTACCAAAACTTCACGCAGAACTACGCGAACTTTCTGATCGTTCTCGACTACTGGATCATGCCCTGGCTCGCCATCGTGCTCCTCGACTTCTATGTCTTCGGCCACCGCGAGCCGATGGGGTTCAGCCAGGCCGTGCCGGTCAACTGGAACGGTCTCATCGCGTGGCTGATCGGGCTGGGTGTCTCGCTGCTCTTCATCTCAGAGCAGTTCCAGGTGCTCGGCCTGAAGGCTCATGGCCCGCTTGCCACCTGGTTCGGCAATGCGGATTTTGGTTACTTCATCGGCTTTCTCGTCGCCGGCGTGGTATACCTTCTCCTGAATCGCGGGGCGGCCCGCAGCGCCAAGCAATAGAGGAGGCGGGGGTTGGCAAGCAACGAACGCTCGGTGGAAACGGCAGCGAGTCCCCAGGCAGCGTGGAAGATCTGGTCTGACACGACCACCTGGCCGGAATGGAATCCGGACGTGCAGTCGATGACGCTCAATGGGC
>JALYYE010000139.1 GCA_030946735.1 Candidatus Dormiibacterota bacterium | reverse complement strand
CCGGCGCGCCCAGCTGCTCCTCGACAACCGGCGCGAACTCGGGAAGCCGCGCCGCCAGCGCTCGCAGTAAGCCGAAGCACCCGGCCAGCATCATGTCGCCGTGCGGCACGGCGAGATGGGGGCGGAGCCGCGAGCTGTCGAGGAGACCGCGCCGCGGACCGGTGACGGCCAGCCGTTTCGGCGGTGTCGCATTGACCGCGAGCTCCAGCGCCCCGTGCCCCATGTCGTCGAAAACCTGGTCGTTGGAAAGTGAGCCCGTCGCGAGCGCGTCCAGGTAGTCTTCCAGTTTCGGCCGGCTCAGTTGACCCGTGTGATGCTCGAAGAGGCCGGCGATGCGGTGTCCATCAAGCAGCGCGGCGATGGTGTGGAAGTTGCCGACGTTCAGGACAACGACGGGATCCGACGCCGCAACCACGTCATCATCGAGCGCGCCAAGAATCGCCGCCGGCCCGGTGTCCATCAAGAAGAGCGGTTCCTCTCGCGTCCAACCGCCGGCCACCGCCTTCATGCGCGTCATCCGGTCCGGAATCTCGCTGGCGAGAAAGCCGAAGCCCTCGAGGCCGATGCCACGCTCGACCTGTTCGCGCAAGTAGTCGAAGCGAAATCGGCGGTCGCTGACGCCTGGCGGGGCGGCGCCATGGTCAAAGACAGCCACCGCGATCGCGTCGAAGCTCGTGCTGACGCTAAAGGCACGCAGGGCATCCATCAGCTCCGCCAGGTAGAAATCACGTAACTCGAGGCGGCGCGCCCCGTTGGCGACGGCGGGACTATCCACAATGCGGATCCCCATCGTCGCCACGCGTTCCAGGTCGTCGTCGAAGGTCCGGGCGGCATCAGGGGTTGCGTACACCTTCAAGCCGGCCTTGATATGCGCCTCCACCGCCCAGTGATCTGGGCCGCCTCCCATGGTGACGCCGGTGAGGACCAGGTCGACCCCGTCCCGGGTCGCCTGCGTGACCCGCTCAGCCAGCAGCGCGGTCGGTGACGGCATGATGAGCTGAACAGCGTTCTCAATCACGCCGCCCGCCTCCAGGATCACAATGTCCTGAGTTCCGGTGCCGACGTCGATCGCGAGGATCCGGGGGCGCGCCATTCAGCGGCTCCCCGCCCCCGTCAAAGCAAGCTCGGATCTCACTTTCCGTTCATTCGGTAGTCCATGCCGACTCTCGATAGCCTGGTTTGCCCAAAATGCCACGGAGCGTTAACCGTGCACGCTGGGCGGGAGCTCCGCTGCACCCGGGATGGGGTCCGGTATCCGCTGGTCGATGACATCCCGTCCTTCATCATCCCCGACGCCGATCCCGTTGTGCTACCGGGGTGCGCTCTCAGCCTGGTGCTTCCGGCGTTGAACGAAGGCGAGAACCTCGACCGGGTCCTCCCCGAACTGAAGAAGGCACTGGTGGCCCTCGGCCCGACGTACGAGATGATCGTGGTCGACGGCGGCTCGAGTGATAACACACACGAGGTCGTCCGTAAGCACGGAGCGCGGCTGGTCAGCCAGAAACTCCCCGGATTCGGCGGCGCCTACCGGGCCGGCTTCGAGCAGGCACGCGGTGAGTATGTCATCACGCTCGACGCCGACGGATCGCACGATCCCAGGTTCCTCAAGGACCTCTGGGCTGCCCGGTCCGACGGCGATGTGGTGATCGCCTCCCGCTACGTCGAGGGTGGCGCCGCGGACATGCCGGCTACGCGCCGCGTGATGAGCCGGATTCTGAACATTACCTTCGGGCGTGGGCTGTCGTTGCCGGTCCGCGACCTCTCCAGTGGCTACCGCCTCTACCGCGGTGCGATCCTGCGCGAACTCCAGTTGAAGGCGACCGACTTTGACGTCCTCGAGGAGATCCTGATTCGGGCACTGGCCGCGGGTTACCGAGTTCATGAAGTGCCCTTCCAATACCAGGCGCGGGTTTCCGGTCGTAGTCACGCCAGGCTCGCGAGGTTCGCCGTCTCCTACCTGCGAACCTTTGTGGCCATGTGGCGGCTGCGCAACTCGATCGCCTCGTCGGACTACGACGGGCGCGCCTACGATAGCGTCATTCCGCTGCAGCGCTACTGGCAGCGTCGGCGATACCAGGCCATCACGCGACTGGCGGGCGGCTTCCACCAGGTCCTCGATGTCGGCTGCGGCTCCAGTCGCATCATCGGCGCGATTCCCGGCATGGTAGGCCTCGATATTCAGCTCCATAAGTTGCGCTACGCGCGCCGTTACGGAAACGCGCTCGTCCACGGCTCCATCTTCGAGCTGCCCTTCGCCGATGGCAGCTTCGATTGCGTTATTTGCTCCGAGGTCATCGAGCACATCCCGGCGCAGGAGAAACCGTTCGACGAGCTGGCCCGGGTCCTGAAGACGGGCGGACGGCTCATCCTCGGAACGCCCGATTACGACCGCTGGCGCTGGCGGGC